>JBEGRA010000260.1:0-23292 GCA_041180705.1 Pseudomonadota bacterium
CGAAGCTTTCCATCGCGTGCCGTGTTCCCCGGCGCGGGAGAAGGCCCAGTACCTCGACTTGCAGAACGATGTGACCGTTGCCGACTTGCGCGTGGCCATCGCCGAGGGCTTCACGGATATCGAACACGCCAAGCGCTACACGACTTTGGGCATCGGCACGGATCAGGGACGTGCCGGCGGTGTCCTCGGGGCGGCCGTACTAGCGGAGTTGCTTGGTAAGGCCCCGCAAGTGGCGCGCACCAGCCGCGCCCGCCCGCCGTTGGCGAGCATTCCACTGGCCCAGATCGCGGGCAGACGCGTCGGCAGCGCCTTTCGCGTACTGCGGCAAACGCCGCTGCATGCCGAGCATCTGGCGGCCGGGGGCGTCATGGACCCCATGGGGTTGTGGCTGCGGCCGCGTTACTACCGTGCCAACGGAGCCGATGCAGGTACGGCAGCGCCGGTCGAAGCCGCGCGCGTCCGTGCGGCGGGTGGCATTGTCGATTGCTCCACGCTGGGCAAACTCGAAGTTGCCGGCCCCGATGCCGCCGCCTTCCTCGACGAGATTTATCTGACCCGAGTGAGTTCGCTGCGCGTGGGTCGCAGTTCTTACCGCGTCATGTTGCGCGAAGACGGAATGGTGCTGGATGACGGTTTGGTGTTGCGTCTGGCGGATGACCGCTACTTCCTGACCACCAGTTCCGGCCATGGCCTGCATGTGCTGTCCCATCTGGAACATCACCTAGCCGGCCACACTGCCCATCGCCGCGTCGCCATCACTGATTGCACGGACCGCTCGGCGGTCATCGCCGTCGCCGGTCCGCAGAGCGCGGCCACTTTGCGTGCGGCGTTGCCGGAGCTCATCGACCCGGTGGCCGCGTTGGCACCGATGGCTTTCTGCGATGTGCCGCACCCGGAGGGCGCGCTGCGCTTGCTGCGGGCAGGCTTTTCCGGGGAACTCGGCTACGAACTGTATTGCCCGCCGGCGCGGGCGGCCAACGTTTGGCGTCAACTCGTCGCTTTCGGTATGCAGCCCTATGGCCTGGATGCACTCGATATCCTCCGCGTCGAAAAAGGTTTGCTGACGACTTCCGAAATAACCGGTCAGGTGACTCCGTTCGATCTCGGCATGGAGGCGATGGTGGCGCAGGGGAACGACTGTATCGGTCGTTCCTTGCTCGATCGTCCTGCGTTTCACGAGCCGAACCGCCCACGCTTGGTGGGCTTGCAGTCCGCAGATGGGCGCTCGCCTTTCCTGGCGGGCGCGCAATTGACGACGACTGCCAATGGCACTCTGCCGGCCGGGTATGTGACCTCCGCAGTTTTCAGTCCGGCGCTGGGGCAGACAGTGGCGCTCGCATTGCTGTCACGGGATGTCTCGTTCGGCGCCGTGGTCCACGCCCGTGACCCTCTGCGTGGTGCTTCCACGCCGGTGAAGGTGGTTTCACCCGTGCATTTCGACCCGCAGGGCTTGCGGGTGAAGGGGCAACCATGATCCGGTACGAATTGGCGGCTTTCCCGGGGTGTACGGTGGCGGGGCTCTCCGCCGTGCCTGGTTCGGTCAGCTTGGATGAAGCCACCGGCGCCCGCTGGCTCCACCACGCCCCCGGGCGTTGGTTGGTATGGGCGCCAGAGGGCGGTGCGGGGCTTTCTTCGCCCCCGGTCACTGCCATGGACGCCGTTGCTGCCGGCACCGCGGCCTGGTTCGACGCCGGCGGCAAATACCATCGTTTCAGCTTCGAAGCAGAAGCGGGGCGCGCCGTGCTTTCTTCCACCGTGAACCTCGACGCCGTTCTGCCGGCCGGGCGCGAGTGCGCAGCGGTAGCGTTGTTCGACTGCCCGGCGGTCCTCCTGCGTTCCTCCAACGGCTTCCTCGTCTGGGTAACGACCAGCCATGTGGCGGACTTCACGGCTGCCACGGAACGCGCCGCGAACATTTGTGCGAAACTGTAGGGCTTGAAACGGTGCCCAAGCGGGCGCCGCCAAGGCCTCTTCGGTACGCAGTTCCAGGACGCGACATGCCCACGATTACCCTGCCGGATGGCAGCCAGCGCAGCTTCGATCATCCCGTTACCGTCGCCCAGGTGGCGGCGTCCATCGGTGCCGGCCTCGCCAAGGCGGCCCTTGCCGGCCAGGTAGACGGCAAGTTGGTCGACACCAGCCACGTCATCGCGGCGGATGCGCAGCTTGCGATCGTTACGGACAAGAGCCCGGAAGCGCTCGAAGTCATTCGTCACTCCACGGCGCACTTGCTGGCGCAGGCCGTGCAGGCGCTGTATCCCTCGGCGCAGGTCACCATCGGCCCGGTAGTGGACGACGGCTTTTACTACGACTTCGCGTTCGAACGCCCGTTCCACCCGGAAGACCTCGAGAAAATCGAGGCCAAGATGAAGGAACTGGCCAAGGCCGACCTCGAAGTGCAGCGCCGCGTCATTCCGCGCGACGAAGCTGTCGCCCTGTTCAAGGGGATGGGCGAGCACTACAAGGCGGAAATCATCGATTCCATTCCGGCCGGCGAAGACGTTTCGCTCTATGGGCAAGGTACCTGGTTCGACTTGTGCCGCGGCCCGCATGTGCCCCGCACCTCGAAGCTGAAGGCCTTCAAGCTCATGAAGGTGGCCGGCGCCTACTGGCGCGGCGATGCCAAGAACGAGATGCTCCAGCGCATCTACGGCACCGCCTGGCGTACGGACGAAGAGCTGAAGGCTTACCTGACGCGCCTCGAGGAAGCGGAAAAGCGCGACCATCGTCGGCTTGGCCGCGAACTGGGCCTGTTCCACCAGCAGGAAGAGGCGGTGGGCAGCGTGTTCTGGCACCCGAAGGGCTGGCACCTGTGGCGTTCCATCGAGCGCTACATGCGCGACAAGCTCGAGCACGCCGGCTACCAGGAAGTGAAGACGCCGCAACTGGTGGACCGCGTGCTCTGGGAGAAGACGGGGCACTGGGACAACTACCGCGAGCACATGTTCATCGCCGAGAGCGAAGAACGCATGCTGGCGGTGAAGCCCATGAACTGCCCGGGCCACGTTCTCATCTACAAGCAGGGCCTGAAGAGCTATCGCGACCTGCCGCTGCGCGTGGCGGAGTTCGGCTCCTGCCACCGCAATGAACCAAGCGGGGCTCTCCACGGGCTGATGCGCGTGCGCGCGTTCACCCAGGACGACGCGCATATCTTCTGCACGCCGGACCAGATCAACAGCGAGACGGTGGCGTTCTGCAACCTGCTCCGCGAAATCTATGCGGATTTCGGGTTCACGGGCGTCCACGTGAAGTTCTCGGACCGGCCCGCCAAGCGCGCCGGCTCGGACGATACCTGGGACCGCGCCGAAGCGGCCCTGAAGACTGCGGTGGAAGCCGCCGGCCTCGAATACACGCTGAACCCGGGGGAGGGCGCGTTCTACGGCCCGAAGCTGGAGTTCGTCCTGCGCGACGCCATTGGGCGCGACTGGCAGTGCGGCACCTTGCAGGTGGACTTCGTTCTACCCGAGCGCCTCGGGGCGGAGTATGTGGCCGAAGACGGGGCCAAGCACCGCCCGGTCATGCTGCACCGTGCCATCCTGGGGTCTTTCGAGCGTTTCATCGGCATTCTCATCGAAAACTACGCCGGCAAACTGCCACCCTGGCTGGCGCCGGTGCAGGCGGCGGTGCTCAATATCACCGACCGGCAGGCGCCATTTGTGAACGAAGTGACCGAATTCCTGAAAAATCAGGGGGTTCGGGCCGAGCCTGACTTGCGAAATGAGAAGATCGGCTTTAAGATTCGCGAACACACGCTCCAACGGGTTCCGTACCTGCTGGTAGCGGGGGACCGCGAAAGCGAGTCCCGCTCGGTGGCCGTGCGCACGCGGGCCGGCAAGGATTTGGGTGTCATGTCGCTCGAAGCGGCGGCCCAGCTCATCCTTGCGGCGTCCGCTGCCCGCGGCCACGCTGTTTTGGAGGATTGATTTATCGCTACCACGAAGCGCGTCCGGCGCAACGAAGAAATCCTGTCGCCCATGCTGCGTGTCATCGCAGCGGACGGTAGCCAGGCCGGTGTGATGACCCGCAGCGACGCCCTGTTCATGGCGTCCTCGCAGGAGTTGGACCTCGTAGAGGTCTCGCCGATGGCGGAACCGCCCGTCGTGCGCATCATGGACTTCGGCAAGTTCCTGTTCGAACAGAACAAGAAGGCCAACGCCGCGAAGCGCAAGACGAAGCAGATCCAGATCAAGGAAGTGAAGTTCCGCCCGGGTACGGACGAGAACGATTACCAGGTGAAGCTCCGTGCTCTCATCCGGTTCCTTGAGGAAGGCGACAAGGCGAAGATCACCTTGCGCTTCCGTGGACGCGAAATGGCGCATCAGGAAGTCGGCCGGCGCATGCTGGACCGCCTCGTGAAAGACCTTGCCGAAATCGGGACTGTCGAGCAGAACCCGATGATGGAAGGGCGCCAGGTAGTGATGATGTTCGGACCGAAGAAGCGGTAACGAACGAAAGTTTTCATCCGGTCGGGGCAGGTGTCCCGGTCGGCCCGCCCCCAGCCCACCTCGCGGTGGTGTGAAAGGGCAAATAAGTGGAGAGCAAGTCGATGCCCAAGCTCAAGACGAACCGTGCGGCTGCCAAGCGCTTCCGCAAGACGGCCAACGGGTTCAAGCGCGCACAGTCGCACCGCCGTCACATCCTCACGAAGAAGCCCAGCAAGCGCAAGCGTCAGCTGCGCACCGGCATGATGGTGAGCGAGAGCGATCTCGGCCGCCTGACCCAGCTGCTGCCCCACGCCTGAACCGGCGCTTCACCAGAAATTCGTTGAGGAATTAACACATGGCACGAGTCAAGCGTGGCGTAATCGCCCACCGTCGTCACAAGAAGATCCTGAAGAAGGCCAAGGGCTACTACAACGCGCGCCGCAAGGTTTTCCGCGTTGCCAAGCAGGCCGTCATCAAGGCCGGCCAGTACGCGTACATCGGTCGCCGCCTGAAGAAGCGCCAGTACCGCGCCCTCTGGATCCAGCGTCTGAACGCTGCCGCGCGCGAGCACGGTCTGTCGTACAGCCGTCTCATCAACGGCCTCAACAAGGCCGGTGTCACCATCGACCGCAAGGCCCTGGCTGACCTCGCGGTGCACGAGCCCGCGGCGTTTGCGGCCGTCGTCGCTCAGGCGAAGGCGGCGCTGGCGGCCTGATGTCGTAGCGCCTGCAACTGCCCGGCAAAGCTGGGCAGCTGTTGGCCTACCATCCCAAGTCCCCGGCGGCCCCTGTGGCCCCGGGGATTTTTTCGTTCAGGGAGCAGTCGTTTGAGCGACCTCGACAATCTGGTCCAAGCTGCCGGCGTGGAAATCGCCACGAGCTCGGATCTCGCAGCCCTTGACGCCATCCGCGTCCGCCTTCTCGGCAAGAAGGGCGAGATCACCGAACAGTTGAAGACGCTGGGGGCTCTGCCTCCCGAAGAGCGCAAGGCTGCCGGTGCCCGCATCAACGTGGCCAAGGAAGCGGTGCAGGCTGCTTTGGAGGCGCGCAAGACGGTGCTGGAAGAGGCTGCCGTGGCGGCAGAACTCGCGGCTGGTGCCGTGGATGTGACGCAGCCCGGCCGTGGCCGTGGGGTGGGCGGGCTGCACCCCGTCACCCGTACGCGCCAGCGCATCGAGCAACTGTTCCGCGAGGCTGGCTTCGCCGTGGCGGAAGGCCCCGAAGTGGAAGACGACTTCCACAATTTCGAGGCGCTCAACATTCCCTCGAACCACCCGGCTCGTGCCATGCACGACACGTTCTATTTTCCCGACGGGCGCCTGCTGCGTACGCACACGTCGCCCGTGCAAGTGCGCGCCATGAAAGCGGCCGGCGAACCGCCGGTGCGAGTCATCGCGCCCGGGCGCGTGTACCGCTGCGATTCCGACCAAACCCACACCCCGATGTTCCATCAGGTGGAGGGGCTATTGGTGGATGAAGGCGTGAACTTCGGTCACTTGAAAGCGATTCTGCACCGGTTCCTCGAGCGGTTCTTCGAGCGTGATCTCGCCATCCGCTTGCGCCCCTCGTATTTCCCGTTCACCGAGCCTTCGGCCGAGGTGGACTGCCAGTGCGTGTTCTGCAGCGGTGCTGGTTGCCGCGTCTGCAAGCAGACCGGTTGGCTGGAAGTGCTGGGCTGCGGCATGGTGCACCCGAATGTGCTGCGGTCCTGCGGCATCGACGCAGAGCGCTATACGGGCTATGCCTTCGGCATGGGAATCGAGCGGCTGACCATGTTGCGCTACGGCGTCAACGACCTCCGCCTGTTCTTCGAAAACGATCTGCGCTTCCTGCGCCAGTTCAACCGGGGCTGAACCCATGAAGATTTCCCTGTCCTGGCTGCGCGAATGGGTGGAGCCGGGCTGCGATGCCGCCGCTTTGGGCCACCGCTTGACGCTGGCCGGTTTCGAACTCGAAGGTTTGGTGCCAGCGGCGCCGGCATTCACCGGCATCGTTGTCGGTGAAATCCTGTCTGCCGAGCAGCACCCGAATGCCGACAAGTTGCGGGTGTGCCAAGTGTCTGCGGGCGGCGAGCCCGTGCAGGTCGTTTGCGGCGCTCCCAACGCGCGCGCTGGCATCAAAGTGCCGTTCGCCACTGTCGGCGCGGAACTGCCCGGCGGTCTCCACATCAAGCAAGCCAAGCTGCGTGGCGCGGAAAGCCACGGCATGCTCTGCAGCGCCTCCGAGCTCGGGCTCTCCACCGAACGCAACGGGCTCATGGAATTGCCTTCCACGCTCACGGCTGGCCAATGCTTCCGCGAAGCCTTGGACCTGGACGACGTGGTGCTGGAGCTGAATCTGACTCCCAACCGTGGCGATGCCCTGTCCGTGCGTGGCGTGTCGCGTGAAGTGGCGGTGCTGTTGGACAAGCCGCTGTGCTCGCACCAGCCGGCCGACGTGGCGGCGGTGCATACGGACACGTTCCCGGTGACCTTGTCGGCCCCTGCGGGCTGCCCCCTGTTTTTGGGGCGCGTGCTGAACGGCCTGAACCCTGCGGCTACTACGCCGGCGTGGATGGTGGAGCGACTGCGCCGTGCCGGCGTGCGTGCCATCAGCCCCACCGTGGACGTGACGAACTACGTCATGCTCGAACTCGGCCAGCCGATGCATGCCTACGACCTCGGTCGCTTGTCGGGTGGCATTGATGTCCGCTGGGCAGGGCAGGGCGAGAAACTGGTACTGCTCGACGGCCGCGAAATCGAGTTGGCGGCGGACGAACTCGTCATCGCCGATGCTGCCGGGCCGGTGGGCCTCGCTGGCGTCATGGGCGGCGACCGTTCCAGCATCTTCGTTGGCGAGACGACGGAAGTGTTTCTGGAGGTGGCCTGGTTCGCCCCTGGTGCCATTGCCGGCCGTGCCCGCCGCCATGGCTTGCATACGGACGCTTCGCAGCGGTACGAGCGCGGCGTGGACCCAGCCCTGCAGTCTGCCGCCATGGAGCGCGCCACGGCGCTGCTGCTGGAGATTTGCGGTGGTGCCGCGGGCCCGGTGGTCGCAGCCGAGGAGCGCTCGCAGTTGCCGCAACGGCCAGTGGTTTCGCTGCGCCGTTCGCGTCTGGATCGGGTGCTCGGTATCGCCGTGCCGTCGACGCGCGTCGAGGCCATCCTGACGACGCTCGGCATGCAGGTGCAGGCGGGTGAAGATGGATGGAATGTCGTGCCGCCTTCCTGGCGCTTCGACGTGGCCATCGAGGAAGATCTCATCGAAGAAGTTGCGCGCGTATTCGGTTACGACGCCATCCCCGAGCAGGACGCTCCGGTACCGCAGGTGCCCCCGTCGCACCCGGAGAGGTTGCTGCCGCGCGAACGTCTGATGAACCGTTTGGTGGATTTGGGATACCAGGAGGCCATCACTTACAGCTTCGTGGAACCGGCCTTGCAGGCCACCCTGTTCCCGAATGCAGCGGCGTTGACGTTGGCGAACCCCATTTCCGCAGACCTGGCCCAGATGCGGGTCAGCCTCTGGCCGGGCCTCATCAGCGCCCTGAAAGAGAACCAGAATCGTCAGCAGGCGAGTGCACGCCTTTTCGAACTGGGTTCGCGTTTCGACATGAGCACGGGTTCGCTCGTGGAAGTGCCGAGTTTGGCCGGTTTGTTGGCGGGCGAAGTGGCTCCGGAGCAGTGGGGCGACAAGTCCCGTGCTGCGGACTTCTTCGATCTTAAGGGCGATGTGGAAGCCGTGCTGGCGGCAGGTGGAGTGGGGCAGTCCACTGACATCAGTGCCCTGCAATTCATTCCGGGCAGCTTGCCCTGCTTGCATCCCGGGCGTAGCGCACGCATAGAAAAGGCTGGCAAACCAATCGGTTGGATCGGAGAGTTGCACCCGCGTCTGCAGAAGGAACTAGGCTTGGTCGCGGCGCCGTTGCTGTTCGAACTGGACTTGGCTGCTGCTTTGGAAGCAGAGCTGCCGCATTACCGCGAAATCTCGCGCTTTCCGGCCGTGCGTCGCGACCTCGCGCTGGTTGTCGAAGAAGGCGTGGCTATGGCAACTTTGGTCGAGCATGTTAAGGTTGCCGCAAGGGGATTCCTGCAGAACGTCACGGTGTTCGATATCTACCGTGGGCCAGGCGTGAAAAAAGGCTTTAAAAGCGTTGCCTTGGCGCTCGTTTTGCAAGACACTTCTAGGACGTTGACGGACGACGACGTGGAATCGACGGTCTCCACGGTGATCGAACGGCTGAAACAACAAGCCGGTGCGGAACTTCGCGAATGACAAACATCCAGGATGCCAATGCGCTGACAAAGGCCGAAATGGCCGAGGCGCTGTTCGACCAACTCGGGCTGAACAAGCGCGAGGCTCGCGAATTGGTGGATTTGTTCTTCGAGGAAATTCGCACGGCACTGTCGACGGGGGAGCAGGTGAAGTTGTCCGGCTTCGGCAACTTTGATCTGCGAGACAAAAACCAGCGTCCCGGACGCAACCCGAAGACTGGCGAGGAGATTCCCATCACCGCCCGTCGAGTGGTCACGTTCCGTCCGGGGCAGAAGCTGAAGGCGAGGGTCGAAGCCTATGTTGGAACCGAGTCATAACCACGAACTGCCGGCTATCCCGGGGAAGCGCTATTTCACCATCGGTGAGGTGAGCGATCTCTGTGCGGTGAAGCCGCACGTGCTGCGCTATTGGGAGCAGGAGTTCCCGCAGCTCAAGCCCGTGAAGCGTCGTGGCAACCGCCGCTACTACCAGCGGCAGGATGTTCTCGTCATTCGCCAGATTCGTGGCCTGCTGTACGACCAAGGCTTCACCATTGGTGGTGCCCGGCAGCGGCTGGAAGGTGAAGAGGCGCGCGACGACCAGTCGCAGAGCCAGCAGATTGTTCGCCAGATGCGCACCGAACTCGAGGAAGTGCTGCGTTTGCTGCGTCGGTAAGGTATACTTTTTCGCTCGGTCGGGGCGTGGCGCAGCCTGGTAGCGCACTTGCATGGGGTGCAAGGGGTCGTAGGTTCAAATCCTATCGCCCCGACCAATTCGAATACTTCCAACGCCGGCGCAAGCCGGCGTTGTCGTTTCCGGAGACAGCGTATGTCGCGGTCTGCATTCAGCCGGGTTGCCTTTCTATGTCTCTGCACGTTTCTGGCTGCCCCCGCCGCTGCAGCGTTGGTGGTTACGCAGGTCAATGTCGGCGACTGCGTCGCGGACCGCGTCAGCATTCCCTACGCCCCCGAACGCCAGCCGTTCGACGAGCAGTATTGCCGCCGTTGGAACGCTTCGGACAAAGCAGCCTATGAAGTCTGCCTTCACAACTCTTCGTTGAACGACACGCCGTTTTTCACGGACCGGTGCGGCGATGGCACGGAGTTTTACTTCGCGATCGACGGCATCGAACACGTCCTGCATCGCGTAGGGCCGCGTTGGCTGGAGGTGAATCTCTCCGGCCGCTTTGCCGGTGACGGGTTGGAGCTGGAAGTGCTGCCGCTCAAGCAATGGACCGGGCCCGCCAGCGGCGCGGCTCCCGAGGGTGCCGACGACGAGGATGCCGAGAGCGGGAGTTGGTCGGTGCAAGTGACGGTTCGGAAGGGTGGCGATACGCGCACCTTCGAGGCAACGCTGGTTTACGGGCCCTGAAATTAATTGACAGGCTTCGCTTGGCTGGCTGTACCCCCTAGACTCGTCATCATAGCCACGGCAGGTTTGATCCATGAGCGCCGAGTTGTCCTCCTTGCGTATTGATCTTGCAGCAGCCTTCCGGCTCGCCGTGAAGATGGATTGGCACGAATCCGTCGGCAATCACTTCAGTCTGGCGGTCTCCGCGGATGGCCACCGCTTCCTGCTGAATCCGAAGTGGAAGCATTTCGCGCTCATTCGCGCTTCCGATTTGTTGCTGGTCGACAGCGACGACGCGCAAACGCTTTCCCGGCCGGATGCCCCGGACTCGACCGCATGGTGCATCCATGGGCAGTTGCACCGTCTGGTGCCGCACGCCCGTTGCGTACTGCATGTTCACCCACCGTATGCCACGGCACTGGCCACGCTCGCGGACCCGACGATGTTGCCGGTGGAGCAGAACACCGCGCGGTTCTTCCGTCGGCTTGCTTACGATTCGGGCTTCTCGGGCTTGGCAGACAACGAGGCGGAAGGTCAGCGCCTGGCCGCGGCCTTGGGTGACAAGCGCAGCATGCTCATGGGGAACCACGGCGTGCTGGTCACGGGGCCTACCGTGGCTGAGGCTTTCGAGGAGCTCTATTTCCTGGAGCGCGCCGCAAAAACCTTGATGTTGGCTTACGCCAGCGGCAAGCCGCTGGCCGTGCTCTCGGATGCAGTAGCGGAACGCACTGCCGTGGCCTGGGAAGACTTTCGCGACAGCGCCTACGCCTATTTCCGTGACCTGCGCGCGCTGCTGGACCGCGAAGACCCGAGTTATCGCGACTAGGCGCAGCTCACCACGGCAGTCGTGTCGTGGGTTGCCGTGGCTTGTTCAGCGCACTCGCACCGGCGGCAACGCGTTGCACAGGTCGATGTGGCCGGCCGCATGCAGGTACCAGTCGTCCTTGCGGTTACGCCTTGCTTCGAGCCAGGCCGCATAGGCTGCACTTTCAGTGCGCAGCACTTCCACCTTGGGTCTTTCTGCGGCTGGAATTTCGTCCAGCATTCGGGCAGAGACGATGCCGGTGCGTTCTGCTGGCGTCTTGTAGAACCCCAGCGCCTCGGTGCCGCGGGGCAGGGCAGCCAAGTACTCCATGCCCAGCAGCACTCGCCCCACGAGCGTGATGTTCAGGTCGAGGTGTCGTGGGCCGTGGCCGATGACGGCATACAGTTCACCACCGCCGCCACTGTCAGCTTCGGCGTCGCGCCCGGCCCCGACCATGCCGTAGCAGTGTGTCAGCCACACGGGGCCGCCGCGTTTTTCCATGGCCACCGGCCAACCGGAGGCCATGCCTACATGGGTGGCATAGGCATCGCGGTCAGGCAGTTCACGGTAGGAGACCTCACCGGGCAAACGCGGTAAAGAAAACTCGGCGGCCAGCATCTTGCTGATGTCGTTCGGCAGAGGGTGGGTACCGTCGGCATCGCCCCACTGCGTGACGTAGTTGTCTTGAACGCGCACGATGGCCAAGCCGTCGTACCAGTGTGAACGCGCAAGTGTGGCGATGCGCTCGGCGTGACGTGGCGCGAAAGCGGCTGCCAATTCGATTGCCACCTGGTGCCCGCCGGCAAGTTCCATCACCAGCGTTTGCTCCGGCGCAGGCGCACGCCAGTCGCTTGCCGTGCTGGAGGCGAGCACCTGCGACGGCGTTGCGGCCCCGGCCGGTACAGACGTGAGCAGGAGCAAAGACGACAATGCCAGGCTCCAGCGCAGTGAAGACGCGACTGTGTCAGGGCGGGTGCAGGGGCTTCCAGCCGATCCCGACGTTGTTCTGGACATGGTGTTCTTCTCCCTTTGCCTTGCTGCTGCCGCTCGCGTGAATGTTACGATTCCCGCTGCCCTTCCGTGGAGTTTCCCATGCATCTGCCCTCGTTCGTCCGTTCTTGCACACAGGTATTGCCGGTGGTCGGGCTGGGTTTGCTGTTGGGGGCTTGTGGTGCCAGCGAGCCGTCGCGGAAGCCGGCGACCACGCAGGTGGGTCTTCCCGAGGTGCCCGAGGCAAAGCCGAATCCCGGTTGGAAATCGGGTGCGATGGTTGCAGCGGCAAACCCTCTCGCCGTGGAGGCAGGGCTCGAAATCCTTCGGCAAGGCGGTTCCGCCGTGGACGCCGCGATTGCCGTGCAAGCGGTGCTGGGGCTCGTTGAGCCGCAGTCTTCCGGCATTGGTGGCGGCGCGTTCCTGATGCACTACTCGGCGGCCACGGGCGACGTGGTGGCCTTCGATGGACGAGAGGTGGCGCCCCGAGGCGCTACCCCGGAATTGTTCCTGGGCGCGGACGGCAAGCCGCTGCCTTTCTTCCGCGCCCAGAAGAGTGGTCGTTCCACCGGTGTACCTGGGGCAGTCGCCATGCTTGAGATGGCGCACCGGGAACTGGGTCATTTGCCTTGGTCTGCGCCGTGGCAGCCGGCCATTCGCCTCGCGAGTCAGGGGTTCCCCGTGCCGCCGCGCCTCGCTTTGCTGCTGCGACAGGCACAGGGCATGGACCCGTTGGGCGAGGATGCACAGCAGTACCTCATGCCGAAGGGCGAGCCGCTAGCGGAGGGGCAGGTGCTGCACAACGCCGCCTATGCCAGCACGCTGCAACGCATTGCTCGGGAGGGGGCCAAGGGGTTCTATACCGGCCCGGTGGCACAGGCCGTGGTCGCTGCTGCCCGCCGAGAGCCACTGCCGGGCACGCTGTCGCTGGAAGACTTGCGCGATTACCGGCCGCAACGATTGCAGCCCATCTGCGGGCCCTACCGCGCGTACGTGGTCTGCGGCATGCGTCCGCCTTCTTCGGGCGGCGTCGCGGTGTTGTCGGTGCTGGGCACACTCGCGAACTTCGACATGCCAGCTAACGGCCCAGACAGCGTCCGTGGGTGGCACCTGTTCGTCGAAGCCCAGCGTCTGGCCTACGCCGACCGCGACATGTACGTCGGCGACGACCGCTTCGTGCAGGTGCCGCTGGCTGGCCTGGTGGATGCGGAGTACCTGCGGTCACGGGCAGCGCTCATCGACGTGACGCATGCCATGCCGAGCGTCGCGGCCGGCAATCCGCCGGGTGCTGCCCGCATGGCGCCTGACAGTGCCGGCGGTTTCAGCGGCACGAGTCATTTCGTCATCGTCGATGCGCGGGGTGATGTGGTCTCGATGACCACCACGGTCGAGTCCTTGTTCGGGTCGCAGCGCATGGCCGCCGGGTTCTTCCTGAACAATCAGCTGACGGATTTCTCTTTCCTGCCGCGTGGCGCGGATGGCCTGCCCATCGCCAACGCGCCCGCTGCCGGGAAGAAGCCGCGCTCTTCCATGTCGCCCACCATCGTGTTCCGTGACGGTCAGTTCGAACTGGCGGTGGGCTCGCCGGGTGGCAACGGCATCATCAGCTATGTGAGCAAGGCGCTGGTGGGCATGCTGGACTGGAACCTCACGCCGCAGCAGGCCATCGACCTGCCGAACGTCGTGGCTCGTGGCCCGGTGTTGGCGGAAGGTCGTCTGGACCCGGCACTGCGCGAGGGACTGCTGGGACTGGGGCATCAGTTCGGGCAGGGCAGGGGTGCCGAAGGGTCGGGCCTCCACGCCGTGCGCGTCCTGCCGGACGGGCGTTTGGTCGGCGGTGCGGACAGCCGTCGTGACGGCGTAGCGCGCAGTCCCTGAAATCGAGTTTGTCGGACAATGGTGCGCTCCCGAACGTTGTCGGTCGAGTGCGCGCGCGGTCGCGTCTTTAGGCTTCCCCCTCGGGTTTTTTCGCGCGCGCGTGGCCCACGCGCAGCAAGCTTCACTTCGAGGTTCAAGAGATGTACGAGTACCGCGCACCGCGCCGTGACATGCAGTTTGTGCTTCACGATGTCTTGAATGCCGAAGCCGCCGTGGCGGCGCTTGGCCGGGATGACCTGAACCGTGAACTCATCGACGGGATCATGGAGGAAGGCACGAAATTCGCCGAGGAAGTTCTCTCCCCGTTGAATTGGCAAGGTGACCACGAAGGCGCGGTCTGGGAAAACGGCAACGTTCGCACGCCGAAGGGTTACAAGGAGGCCTTCAAGGCTTTCACCGCCGCAGGCTGGACCGGCACCCACACCCCCGAAGAGTACGGCGGCCAGAACTTGCCTTATCTCGCCAGCATCGCCGCGGGTGAGTCGTTCGTGGCGGGCGCCATGGCGTGGCGCATGTCCACGGGCCTCACGGAGGGCGCCGTGGCGTCCTTGCACCATGGCGGCGCCGAAGAGCAGAAAGCCATGTTCATCCCGAAGATGGTTTCGGGCGAGTGGACCGGCACCATGTGCCTCACCGAGCCCCACTGCGGCACGGACCTCGGGCTCATGCGCACGCGTGCCGTGCCGACGGGTACGGGCACGTACAAAGTCAGCGGCACCAAGATCTTCATCAGTTACGGTGAACACGACCTTACCGACAACATCGTCCATCTCGTGTTGGCCAAACTCCCTGATGCACCTTCGGGTACTCGTGGAATCAGTCTCTTCGTGGTACCGAAGCGCAAGGTGAACGCGGACGGAACGCTCGGCGAGCGCAACGGCGTGAATTGCGAACGCATCGAGCACAAGATGGGCATCCACGGTTCGCCCACCTGCGTCATGCGCTTCGAAGAGGCCGAGGGCTGGTTGGTGGGCGCACCCCATGGTGGGCTTGCCGTCATGTTCATCATGATGAACCACGCTCGCCTCGGCGTGGCGCTGCAGGGCCTCGCGCTTGCCGAGCGCGCCTGGCAGGCCGCCGCCGCGTACGCCGTGGACCGTGCGCAAGGGCGTAGCCTTCGCGGTCCGCAGTTCGCCGACAAGCCCGCGGACCCCTTGCATGTCCACCCGGACGTGCGCCGCATGCTGCTCACCATTCGTGCGCTGGTGGAAGGCGGGCGTGTGCTGCTTTACCAGGGCTACCAGTGGCAGGATGCCTTGGACCGTCACCCGGACGCGGCCGTGCGCAAGGCAATGGAGCCGCTCGTGGGTTTTCTGGTACCGGTGGCGAAGGCCTTTCTGACGGACATGGCCATGGAAGCCACCGGCCTTGCGGTGCAGGTCCACGGTGGTCATGGCTTCATCCGCGATACCGGTGTCGAGCAGTTGATGCGCGACGCCAAGATTACTTGCCTCTACGAGGGCACCAACGGCGTGCAGGCGCTCGACTTGATGGGGCGCAAGGTGATGGGGACGGGCGGTGCCAGCGTGCGCGCCCTGCTGGCGGAGATGCAGCGCAGCATGGAAGCCGCAGGCGCGGCAGCTGCTGGCGTGCCGGCCGCCTATACGGCCGAAGTGCGGCGTTTGGCCATGGAACTCGGCGAACTGACTGCGGTCGTTGCGGCAAAGGCGCCCGCCGACCCGGCCGAGATCGGTGCGGCCTCCCACGACTACCTGAACCACGCCGCCTATACGCTGCTGGCTTGGAGTTGGTGGCGTGCGCTGGCGGCACTGCCGGAGGGCGCGGACGCCGACTGGGCGGAGGGCAAGCGCGCAGCTGCCCGGTTCTTCTTCGAGCGGTTGGTCCCCCGTGCAGCGGCCCATGCGGCGGCAGTGCGCGCCGGCGCCGGCAGCCTGATGGACGTTCCGGCGGCCGCTCTGCTGGCCTGACGGGGTTCAGCCACCGTTCAGCGGCGGTGGCTTACCCTCAGTTTCAGGTCCAGCCTGTCTGGCGTTACAATCCAGCCACGGTCCCTTCTTGTGTCGAGGAGTTTCCCCATGAATCTGCGTGTTCTGCCTTATGCCCTGCTGGCTGCCATTTCGCTTGCCGGCGCTACGCCGACCGTCGCTTATGCCACCGATGACAAGTGCATCGAGAAGTGCGACGAAGAGGCCGATGCCTGCATGAGCGACGCCGGCGACGACGAAAAGAAGCAGAAGGATTGCGACGAGAAGTACGAGGCCTGCACCACGAAGTGCGGCTGATTTCGCTTTCCCCTACGAAGCCTGTTGCGAAGCCGCTGCATTCTTGTATAGTGCAGCGGCTTTTTCGCGTCCGCGAAAAGCCCTAACCCGCTGATTTTTCAGGTCATATGACCGGGATCAAGTGATGAGCGAGCGAGACGACGACCACTTCGACCTCGACGAGGAGTTTCTCGACGGCGCTGCCGAAGAGGACCACGACTACGATCGCATCATCGATCGTGTCGATCGGGGCACCAAACCCAAGGCCGGGGTGAAGAAAGGTCGAGCTGCCTGGAGCAAACTCGAGGACGTGCTTGCCGAGCGCCGTTTGAAACGGGAGCTCAGCGACTTCGAAGACGACGACCTCTAGTTTCGGTTTTTTTTCAGGGCTTCCAGCATGGCTTCTCCCATTTCCACGGGCGGCGCTCGGCCGTTCGTCGTGCTCAAGTTCGGCGGTACGAGCGTTTCTTCGCGCGCGAACTGGGACAACATCGCCAAAGTGCTCCGGCAGCGCGTTGCCGCCGGCGAGCAGCCGGTCGTCGTGCATTCGGCGGTTTCCGGCATCACGGACCGCTTGGAAGCCCTGCTTAGCCAGGCGATGGCCGGCGACCCGGCCGCTGCGCTGCAGGGCCTCCGCCAGCGCCACGAGCAGCTCGCCACGGACCTGGGGCTAGCCCTGCCCGCCGGTGTCGACGCCCGCCTGCGCGAACTCGAAAAGATTGCCGCCGGCATAGCGCTCGTGCGCGAGGTCAGTGACCACACTCGGGCACGCGTGATGGGGCAGGGCGAGCTCATGGCTACCGAGCTCGGCGTTGCCTTCTTGCAGGCGCAAGGGGTGGACGCCGAATGGGTGGATGCTCGCGAGGTGCTCCGCGCCGAGCAGCGCGCGGGCGCGCGTTCCAAGGCGAACGTGCTTTCTGCTACCTGCGATTTTTCGCCCGACGCCGCCATGCAGGCACGGTTCTCCGCGGTGCCCGGCCGCGTTTACCTTTCGCAGGGGTTCATCGCCAGCGACGAAGACGGGCACACCGTCCTGCTGGGGCGTGGCGGCAGCGATACTTCGGGCAGTTACTTCGCTGCCAAGCTGGCCGCAGCGCGCCTCGAGATCTGGACCGACGTGCCGGGCATGTTCAGTGCGAACCCGCGAGGCACGCCTTCCGCGCGGCTCATCTGGAGCGCGCACTACGACGAGGCGCAGGAAATTGCTTCGAGCGGCGCCAAGGTGCTACACCCGCGCTGCCTGCTGCCCGTGCGGCAGTACGGCATCCCGTTGCATGTTTACGCTACCCAAACTCCGGACCTCCCCGGCACGGTCATCAGTGCCTCGCCTGCGGGTGCCGATGCTGCCCGCGTGAAGGCGATCGCCCTCAAGAAGGGCATCACGCTGGTCTCCATGGAAAGCCCGGGCATGTGGCACCAGGTAGGCTTCCTTGCGGATGCTTTCCAGGTGTTCAAGCAGCACGGCTTGAGCGTGGACCTCGTGTCCACCTCCGAGACGAACGTCACCGTGTCGCTGGACCCGCAGGCGAACACGCTGGACCAGGCGACCATGGATGCCCTGCTAGCCAGCCTTGCGGACCTCTGCCGCGCCGAAGTCATTGGGCCCTGTGCGGCGCTGTCGCTGGTCGGTCGCAACATCCGCGGCATCCTCCATGAGTTGGGAGATGCTTTGGCGTTGTTCGAAGAACAGCGCATCCACCTCGTCAGCCAGGCGGCAAACGACCTGAATTTCACGCTTGTCATCGATGAGGAGCAGGGCGACCGCCTCGTGTCGCAGTTGCATGAGCTGCTCATCCGCACCACGCCCGGGGACCCGGTCATGGGGCCCACGTGGGAAGACCTGTACAAGCCGAAGCCGTCGACCGCCACCGTTCAGGCATGGTGGGCCGCAGCTCCCGCTGCCGCGGCCCTGCAGGCCTTGGCGCACGAACATGGCTCTGCCTACGTTTACGATACGGCGACCTTGCAGGCGCAGGCGCGTGCCCTGAAGAGCGTGAAGAGCCTGGACCGCGCGCACTATGCGCTGAAGGCGAACGCCAACCCGGAAGTGCTGCGCGTGCTTGCAGCCGAAGGCATGGCCTTCGAGTGTGTCTCGCGGGCCGAGGTGGAACACGTCCTCGCCGTCGTGCCGGGCCTTCAGCCGGGCGAAATCCTGTTCACGCCGAATTTCGCGCCGCGTGCGGAATACGCTTGGGCTGTTGCAGCTGGCGTCCGCCTCACGCTGGACAACCTGCATCCGTTGCGCGAGTGGCCGGAGTTGTTCGCGGGTCGCGAACTGTTCGTCCGGCTGGACCCCGGCCACGGCCGTGGTCACCACCAGCACGTGCGCACTGCGGGGACTCACAGCAAGTTCGGCGTGCCGCTGTTCGAACTCGATGAACTCGCTCGCCTCGCTGCGGCAGCCAAGGCACACATCGTCGGTCTGCATGCCCATGTGGGCAGCGGCATCTTTGCCACGGACACCTGGCGCGAAACGGCGGAGCAGTTGGCCGAGGCCGCTGCAGTCCTGCCGGAAGTTCGCGTGCTCGACATTGGCGGTGGTCTCGGTGTTCCCGACCGCCCGGACCGCGCGCCCGTGGATCTTGCCGCCCTCGACGCCACGCTCGCCGTGTTCAAGGCGGCGCACCCGCAGTTCCAATTGTGGATGGAGCCCGGTCGCTTCCTCGTCGCGCAGGCCGGTGTCCTGGTCGCCGAGGTCACGCAGCTCAAGGGCAAGGGAACCATGCAGTACGTGGGGCTTGCAACGGGCATGAACTCGCTCATTCGGCCCGCGCTCTACGGCGCTTGGCACGAAATCGTGAACCTCACGCGGCTCGCCGAGCCCGCTACGGAGCGTTACACGGTGGTCGGCCCCATCTGCGAGTCCGGCGATGTGCTCGGCAACGACCGCCATCTGCCACCGACGCAAGAGGGCGATGTGGTGTTGGTGGCCACGGCGGGTGCCTACGGGCGCGTCATGTCTTCGCACTACAACTTGCGGCCTCCGGCGGTCGAGGTGCTCATCTGAACCGGGCAGCCCCACTGCCGCGCGCAGTGTGGGTGCTGGGCCTCGCGGCCCTGCTGAACGACGCCTCGAGCGAAATGATCACGCCGCTGCTGCCGGTGTTCTTGTCGTTGTCGCTCGGCGCCGGCCCCGCCATCATGGGTCTCATCGAAGGCTTGGCCGAAGCCACTTCCAGCCTGTTCAAGGTGCTGTCGGGCCGCTGGGTCGACCGCGGCGCGCCAGCCGGCGCGCTCGTCATCGGCGGCTATACCGTGTCGGTCATGGCCCGGCCCTGGATGGGGCTGGCGGGCGTGATGTTCGGTTGGCCGGTCATCATGTTGCTGCGCTTTCTGGACCGGGTCGGCAAGGGCGTGCGTACGTCCCCCAGAGACTCGCTGATTGCCGATGTGGTCGAGCCCGGGGCGCGTGGACGGGCTTTCGGGCTCCACCGGGCCCTCGACCACACCGGGGCTGTCATCGGCCCCCTGCTGGCAGCTGGGCTGCTCGCCGCGGGTTGGCCCATGCGCAGCGTGTTTCTGTTCGCTGCGGTGCCCGGTGCCCTGGTGTTGGTCAATCTGCTCGTGGGGTTGCCGCCCAACGGGGCGACTTCCGCAGCCGTGAATGGCGCCCCATCCGGGCAGCAGGAATCAGACGATGGTCAGCTGGACGGTCGTCGTCAGCTGTCAGGCGAGAGCCTGAGCGATGGCCTTCGTGCCAGTTGGCGGGCACTACCCAAGGATGTGCGAGCGCTCATTCTCGGCGGAGGCGTTCTTGCGCTGGTGGCCATGCCCGAAATGTTGCTGGTGCTGTGGGCTACCTCGGCCGGTGTGCCGGTAGTGGCCGTTCCCTTGCTGTGGTCGGCGCTCAGTCTGGCCAAGGTCGCCAGTGCCTATCCGGCCGGTTGGGCCGTCGACCGCTACGGCGTACGTCGCGTGCTGGCGAGCGGTTGGGCGCTGCGGGTGGTGTTGCTGTTGGCGCTGGGTTTGTCACCCCGCACGCCCGTCACCGCCGGCCTCTTGCTGGGCCTGTACTCCATGGCCATTGCACTTTGTGAACCCGCGGAGCGCGCCTGGATAGGCGACGCGACGAAGCAGGGTCTGCGCGGGCGCGCGTATGGCAGCTACCACATGGCCGTGGGCTTGGCAGCCCTGCCGGGCGCGGCGCTGCTCGGCGCGCTATGGCAGTGGTTTGGTCCAGCAACTGCCTTGTCGCTGGCGGCGGCTGTCACCGCCATGGTCTCGGGTTGGTTGCTGCTGCGCGGGTCTCAGCCGGAGGCAGTCCGGTCCGCGTGACGTCGGGCCAGTTCGCCAGCCACGTCCGCGAGCTGCATGCCGCGTGCCTTGAGCAGCACCTCGAGGTGGAACAGCAGGTCCGCGCATTCGCCGAGGAAGGCGGCATCGTCTTCAGCCACGCCGGCAAGTGCCACTTCAAGCCCTTCCTCGCCGACCTTCTGTGCCAACTTCTTGATGCCGCGCGCATAGAGCTTGGCGGTATAGCTACCGTCCTCGCCGCCGGCGATGCGGGAGCGAATGACCTGCTCGAGTTCGGCGAGGAATGAAATACCCGTGACGCGCGGGGCCGGTTGACCTTCGAAGCAAGTGTCCGTGCCTTCGTGGCAGGTGGGGCCGTGAGGATGGGCCAGCACCAGCAAGGTGTCGCGGTCGCAGTCACCGGCCACGCTTTCCAGTTTCAGCACGTGCCCGGAACTCTCCCCCTTGGTCCACAGGCGCTGCTTGCTGCGGCTGTAGAAGGTCACCTGACGCGTCGCGAGCGTGTGTGCCAGGGCCTCGGCATTCATGTAGCCGAGCATCAGCACGCGGCCGTCCACGGCGTGTTGCACCACTACCGGCAGCAGGCCGTCACCCTTGCTCCAGTCGAGATTGGCGAGCGAACCTGACAGGGCGGGGGCGAGAGTCATGCGGCTTCTCCTTCGGGCGGGCGGATGGCGATGCCGTCCGACAGCAATTGGCGCTTCAGATCCGGAATGCGAATGAGGCCCTTGTGGAACACGCTCGCGGCGAGCGCCCCGTCGACATTCGCTTCGCGGAAGACGGCGGTGAAATGTTCCGGTACGCCGGCGCCACCCGAGGCGATGAGTGGCACACCGCAAACGGCACGGACTGCGCTGAGTTGCGCGATGTCGTAACCGCGGCGGACGCCATCGCTCGCCATGCAGTTGAGTACGATTTCGCCGGCACCCCGCTCCTGCACTTCGCGCACCCAATCGAGCGTGCTGCGCGCAGTGCTGCGCGTCTTGGTGGGGTCGCCGGTGAACTGGTACACCTCGTAGCGGCCCTCACGGGTTTGACTGTCGATGCCGACGACTACGCACTGCGAACCGAAACGGCGTGCGAGTTCGTCCACGAGTCCCGGGTTCGCGATGGCAGGGGAGTTCACGGAAACCTTCTCGGCACCGGCCGCCAGCACCGCTTCCGCCTCGGCCACGCTGCGGATGCCGCCAGCCACGCAGAACGGGATGTCGAGCAGACGACCGATACGCGAAATCCAACTGCGATCGACACCGCGACCCTCGGGGCTGGCGGTTATGTCGTAGAACACGAGTTCGTCGGCACCCTCGGCGGCGTAACGTGCTGCCAGGTCGAGGATGTCACCGACCACCTCGTGGTCGCGGAACTGGACGCCTTTGACGACCAGGCCGTCACGAACGTCGAGACAGGGAATCAGGCGGCGGGCAAGAATGGCTGCAACTCCTCCCGGGTCATGCGGCCTTCCAGCAAGGCCTTGCCACTGACGGTGCCGGCGACACCCACGGTACGCAGCGCGGTGAGGTCGGCGGCATCGCGGACACCACCGGACGCCTGCCAGGCAATACCGGGGAAACGGCGTACGGCCTCAGCATAGAGTTCCAGGTTCGGACCGGCCAGAGCGCCGTCGCGAGCGACGTCCGTGCACAGCACGTGCCGCAAACCCGCCTTCTCGTAGCGCGCCACCGCGTCCCACAAGCTGAGCGTGCTGTTTTCCTTCCAGCCGTGAGTGGTAATCCACGGCGTGCCACCCGCGTCCAATGCACCGTCGAGCCGGATATCGAGCGCGAGTGTCAGGTGTTCGGCGCCGTGGGTCTGCAGCCACTGCGACACGGTCTCGGGCGAGGTGACGGCAAGACTGCCAACGACCACGCGGCTGACACCAAGGCCCAGCAGGCGTTGGAGCGTGGCCTCGCTGCGCACGCCGCCGCCCACTTGCAGCTTCATGCGGCCTTCGCGGGCCAGCGATTCGATGATGCCGAGGTTGCCCGAGGTACCATCACGGGCGCCATCCAGGTCCACGACATGCAACGTGGCGGCGCCCCAATCGGCGTAGCGGGCATAGAGCGTGGCAGGGGTCACCGCGTACTGCGTCTCGGCGGCGAAATCGCCATGCAGCAAGCGGACCACCTGGCCGCCGCGCAGGTCGATGGCGGGGATGAGTTCCATGATTGTCCTGAGGGCTTAGCGGCTGCCTGCGGGCAAGCGCAGGACGTTCGCGAGGAGCAGAGAGCCTACACGGGCCGAACGTTCCGGGTGGAACTGCGCGCCGTGGAAATTGCCGTGCGCGGCGATGGCCGTGAATTCATTGCCGTAATCGGCAGTGACGAGCGTGTCGGCGCTGACAGGCAGGGCATAGCTATGCACGAAGTACGCATAGTCACCGTCCTTCAGGCCCGTCAGCAATGCGTGCGGGCGAACGACACGAAGTTCGTTCCAGCCCATGTGCGGCACCGGCAATTCCCCGGCGGGAAAGCGCGTCGCGCGCCCCGGCATCACACCAAGACACGCGACGTCGCCCTCATCCGAACCCGCGAACAGCAACTGCATGCCAAGGCAAATACCAAGCACCGGTTGGGTGAGCGTGGGGATGAGGCGGTCCAGGCCCGAAGCCTGCAATCGCGACATGGCATCAGCAGCGGCGCCCACGCCGGGCAGGATGACGCGGTCGGCAGCGGCGATGCGCTCGGGCGAAGCAGTACGTTCGGCATTCACGCCCAACCGTTCAAGCGCGTGAACGACGGAGGCGACATTCGCGCCGCCGTTGTCGATGAGCGCGACCGTACCGGCAGGCAGGCTCACAGCGTCCCCTTGCTGCTCGGGAGGTCATTGCCTTCGCGGCGCAATGCCGTGCGCAGTGCGCGGCCCACTCCCTTGAATGCCGCTTCCACCATGTGGTGGGCGTTCTCGCCGCGCACGGTCACGTGGATGGCAGCTCCCAGCGTTTCCGCCAGGCTGCGGAAGAAATGCGGTACCAGTTCGGTGGGCAAGCCGCCGACCGTGTCGCGGCTGAATTTGCCTTCCCAGACGAAATACGGACGACCGGACAGGTCGATGGCCACCTGGGCTTCGGCCTCGTCCATGGCGAGCAGGAAGCCATAGCGACCGATGCCACGCTTGTCGCCCAGTGCTTCCTTCAACGCTTG
>JBEGRA010000261.1:0-8220 GCA_041180705.1 Pseudomonadota bacterium
AAAGCCCAAGCCTGCGGCAGCCTCGTTGCCCACGGTGTGGCGCAGGAACTCCAGCGCGCCGAGCACTTCCTGCGGTTGGCCCACGGCGCTGCCCAAGGACACCAGCGCGAACTGGTCCGCCGCCACTTCAGGCGCAAGCGAGGTATGCAGGGGCAACACATCGACCAGGGCATGGCCCAGTTGGTGGAAAACGATGAACGTGGTCATGCCCGAAAACCAGCGCTCCGCACGGGCGTCGTCATCCTCGCCCGCGGCGGCCACGGAGAGCTCGAGCACGGCCTGCAGCAATTCGTAGCACACCCGAACGTGGCGGGTTGCCGGGTCCCAGCCAGCATCGCTTTCGCCGCATTCCTCGACCCGCACGGTGATGTCCTGTGGAAGGCGCAACGAACGGGTGAGCGAAGCTGTGACATTCTCGAGAACCCGGTCCGCGCGCAGCACTTCCTCGTAGCGCAGATAGTCTTCGTTGGTCACCGGGCCGTATTCCGCCAGGAAGCGACCATTGCCCGCCTCCGGGGCCGACGGTGCGGCCGCGATGGGCAATTGCGCCTGTGCGCCGGCGGAAAGTGCAGCGAAGACGATGGCAACAGGCAACCGCCAGCGCGAACGACAGCCTTCAGCCATGCGTCACTTGCAGCACGCTGTGGCGAATCTGCTCCGACAGCACACGCTGCGCATCGTCGATGATCGGGCCCAGCACGTCGTCGAAAGCGAGCTTGCCCGCACCGTCCACCTGCAGGATGTCGCGCTCGCGCAGCAGGTCGAGGAAAGAACGGAACATGGTGCGGTCGAAGAAATCCGGGGAGTCCAGCCCGTACAACACGCTCATGCGACTGGCCTGGTGCACGCACTGCATTTACAGCGCGTCCTGCGACAGCACGCCGGAACCGGCCTTCATGAGCAGGGCAAGAGCGAGATAGAAACGTTCCACGGTACCGATGGTGGTGTGGGCGAGGATGGAAAGTTGCACCGCCTCCGCCGTGCCCGTCGGTGCGCGACGCCACACGACGCCCGCCGCGGTTTCCTCGCGACGCAGCAGCCCCAGTTCCGCGAACGCCGCCAGGCATTGCTCGATGACTTGCGGCACCCGGTCTTCCGGAAAGTGCAGGAACAACTCCTGGGCGGCAAACGGGTAGATGCGCCACGCCAGACGCTGCAGGTCCGCTTCCGGCAGCGCAGGGTTGTTCAGGAAGGCGCAGGCCAGAAACGACGGCATGGCCAGCAGATGCAGCGTGTTGTTGCGCGCATAGGTGGCCAGCACCGCCTGCTCTTCGCGCATGCGGAGAATGTCCCCGAGCGGATGCTTGCGCCGCTCCAGCACGCCCATGGCTTCGCCCTGCGCCACGATGCCGGCGCCATCCAGCGTGGTGCAAGCGCTGTCGGGACCATAGGGCGCTGCGCCCAGCAGGCGCTGGTAGAGCTCGAGCTGTCGCACGAGGTCCACCTCGGCCAAGGCCTGCCGCGGCATGGACAGCAACACGGTGGCGAGGAGATTCGTCGGGGTGACCGCTGCGGCCGCATTGATGCGCCGCATGATGGTGTTCGCCAAATCGTCGATGACACCAGCAAGCCAGGGCGGACGCGTTTCGTCTCGAGTCGGCTGCTCTTGCCAATCCGGCGCGTGCATACGCACCAGCGTGCCGAGGTCCAGCGGTTCGCCGAAGCTCACCTGCACGCGCCCGTAACGTTCGCGCAGGCGCGGGATGACCCGCAGCAGGTCGGCGACGGACTCGCTTTGCTTCGGCTTGCCCGACAACTCGCCGAGGTAGGTCTGGCCTTCCATCAACCGTTCGTAGCCGAAGTACACGGGCACGAACACCACCGGGCGGCGCGGGTCGCGCAGGAAAGCGCGCACCGTCATCGACAGCATGCCGGTCTTCGGGGCGAGCAAACGGCCGGTGCGACTGCGGCCACCTTCGATGAAGTACTCGATGGAATGCCCGCGCGCCATCATCACGGCCAGATACTTGGTGAACACCGCGGGGTAGACGGCGCTGCCTTTGAAGCTGCGGCGCAGGAAAAAGGCACCGCCCATGCGCAGGAAGCGCCCCACCACGGGAATGTTCAGGTTCACGCCCGCTGCCACATGAGGCACCGCGTGCCCCCGGTGGTAGATGACGTAGCTGAGCAGCAGATAGTCCATGTGGCTGCGGTGGCAAGGCACGTAGACCACCTGCGCGCCGCTGGCGGCGAGGTTCAGCCGCTCGGCGTGAAACACGTCGACGCCATCGTAGAGGCGATTCCACAGCTTCGTGAGCGCGCGATACATGATCGACACGAAGCGATGCGAGTAGTTCGCGGCAATTTCGTTGGCCATGCCGCGCGCCTGCAGCAGTGCCTGCCGACGAGTGAGGTTCTTCGAACGCACCTCGGCAGCCACGGCCGCACGCACCGCACGGGAACGCAGCACCTCGCGAATGACCGTGCGCTGGTGCGAGAGGTCCGGCCCCAGCGTTGCCGCACGTTGCTGCCGCAACTGCGCCCGGGCCAGGCGTGCCAAGCGTCGGGCTACGCGGCCACCATCGCCGGCCTCGCCAGGCTCGGCCTCCAACGGCAACGGCTCACCGAAGTGCACGGCGGTAGCCCGCCCGTTCACCAACACCGCCAGGAAGCGTCGGAAACGCCCGGCGAAGGACCAGCCTTCCGCAAACAGCGTGCGCCACCAGGCCGGCTCGCGCTGTGGAGCCCGGCCCCAGAATACGGCCACGGGAATGAGGTCGATGTCGCGGTCGCCGGCGGCGATGGTGACGTCGACCAAACGCTGCAGACGCGCCGGCAAGCGACGGTCTGCCCGCCGGCGGAACCAGCCGCGCGAGCGCCCCATGAAGACCATGGCATGCCTTTCGGCCTGCCCACCCACCACCATGCGCCGAGCCGGCGAAGGCAAACCCAATTGCCGACAGGCCAGAATGAGCGCCAACTGGTCGGAGAGCGTGCGCTCTTCCAGCACGTAGAACACGCGCCGGCCACGCCCGCGCAATTGCTCTGCCTCGTCAACGGGCAGCACTTTCGGCACGACCACCAGCGCAGCGAAACGCGCCGCCACCGACAACAGGAAGCGGTCGAGACCGAAAAAGGTCTTCATGCGGGGGCTCCTTCCGCCGCGAGCGCCAGCTTCGCTGCGCGTGGCAGTCGCTTGATGGCCGCCTCGCGCCGCAGGGCCGCGGCTCGGTCCGCGCAGGGCTCCAGATACACGAAACGGCGCGGCACACGGCCCCGGAACCAGCGCGCGCCTTTACCGCTGGCGTGTTCGCGGAAACGGCGTTCCGGTTCGGTGGTGATGCCGGTGTAGAGCAAGCCCTGCTCGCTCTCGATGATGTACACCGTCCACCCACCCGCCTCGCGGGTAGGCAGGGCCTCTGCAGGGGGCGACGCCGGACCAGACTCCATGGCGCGAGTGTACCGTGAGCGGTGTTGCTTCGCGTACCGCGCCCGTGCAAAGTCGCGGCATCCAGAGGGAGCAGAACATGCCGCCAAGGTTCCAGGGAAAAGTCGTGCTCATCACCGGCGCCAGCGAAGGCATCGGAGCTGCGGCAGCCGTGGCCTTCGCGCGCGAAGGGGCCAAGCTGGTACTGGCGGCTCGGTCCGCCGAGCGCCTCGCGGATGCGGCTGCGGCCTGCACGGCCGCTGCCCCTGCCGCCGAGGTGCTTTGCCACCCGACCGACGTGGGTGATGAAGCCGCCGTCCGCGGTCTGGTGGCCGCGGCCGTGGAGCGCTTCGGCGCGCTGGATGTTGTGGTGGCCAATGCCGGCATGACCATGTGGTGCCGCCTGGATGAACTGGAAGACCTCGGCGTCCTCGAACGCCTGATGCGCGTCAACTATCTTGGCGCTGCCTGGCTGGCAGCCGCGGCCCTGCCCCACTTGCGCCGTACGCAGGGCCGTCTCGTGCCCGTCGCCAGTCTTGCCGGACTGACCGGCGTCCCCGAGCGCTCCGGCTATGCCGCGAGCAAGCACGCCATGTTCGGGTTCTTCGATTCGCTGCGCATCGAGGAAGCTCCGCACGGGGTCTCAGTCACGATGATCGCGCCGGACTTCGTGGTGTCGCAGATTCATGCGCGCGCCATCGGCGCGGACGGCAAGGCGCTGGGTGCCAGCCCCATGCAGCGCGATCGCATCATGACCGCCGAAACCTGCGCCGCCGCCCTCGTGACGGCCACCCACGAACGCCAACGGCTGTGGCTGGGTTCGCTGCGTGGGCGCGTGGGACGCTGGGTACGACTGGTGGCGCCGGGCCTCGTGGACCGCCTGGCGGCCCGCGCCATTGCGCGGAAATACTAAGCGGCCAGCCGCGCGAGGAAAGCGGCGAACAACTGCTCCAATTCCGGGATGACGTCGTGCATGCGATGCTCGGTAGCGAGCAAATGCATGCGCGCGGCACCTGGCCGCGCCCAGCGCAGCGAGTTGTCCACTGGCACGATGTCGTCGTGCCAGCCGTGCACGATTTCCACCGGACAAGCCGGCATGGGCGGCGTCAGGGCCTCGAAGCCCGGCATGAAGAAGGCTGGCGCCAGCAGGAAAATTCCACGTACCGGCAACTGCGCTGCCGCGGCGGTGCACACATGCCCGCCGAGGCTGCTGCCCACCAGTACCAACGGGCCTTGCGCGCCCTGCCCCGCCGCCACCAAACGCGCCACGCGCTCGGCCGGGTCGGCCAGCCCCTGGTAGTCCAACGAGTCCACCGCCCAACCCGCCGCGCTGGCAACATTCGCGAGCGCGCGAATCTTCCAGCCCCAGGGCCCGCTTTCCTTGCCGTGACTGAACACCACGTGTTTCGCGCCGTACGGCGGACCGGCGTGGGGCGGAGCCGAATCTGTTTCCATTTCCATCAGCGACCTCGCGGCGCCGGCGGCGCCCACAGCAAAGCGTCCAGTTCGCTTTCATCTTTCGGCGCCGGCAAGGCCACGCGGTTGTTGCGCACCACATGGCCTTCGCGCTGCAAGCGTCGCACCTGCTCGGCATGCGCTTCGCTGCCCGCGGGCAAGGCTATGCGGCCGCCAGCCGCCACGATGCGGTGCCAAGGCAGACGCAGCGCCGCGGGAGCCTCCGCGAGCGCACGGGCTACCCAGCGTGCCCGTCCGGGCAACCCGGCACGGGCGGCAATACCGCCGTACGTTGCCACCTGACCGTGAGGCACGGCGGCAATGGCGGCGTAGATGCGCTGCAAGGGTTCCATGGCCCGCAGTCTACTGCCCCGGCAGGCTGCATCTCGAGCGTGGCGGCGAACCGTTAAACTCACTGCCATCGTGAACTCATCGCCCGCTACGTCCTCGCCGCCCACGTCCTCGACTTCAGTTGCGTCGACTGCGCCGCCGTCGTCCGCGCCCGGCTGGCGGTTCTGGATCGACCGCGGCGGCACGTTCACCGATATCGTCGCCGTCTCGCAGAACGGCGTGTGGCACACGACCAAGCTGCTGTCGGTGAACCCGGAGAGCTATGCCGACGCCGCGAGCGAAGGGGTCCGGCGCTTGCTGGCGCGTCATGGTGCGCCCGGCGATGCCGTCGAGGAAATAAGGCTCGGCACCACGGTAGCCACCAACGCCCTGCTGGAACACGCCGGAGCACGTGTGGCGCTGGTGGTCACCGCAGGCTTCGCGGACTTGCCCGTCATCCGCCAGCAGGACCGCCCGCAACTCTTCAGCCGTGAACTGCGCCGCCCGGCGCCGCTGTTCGCAACAGTAATCGAAGCGGCCGAACGCGTGACGCACGACGGCATGGTGCTGACGCCGCTCGACGGCGCCGCCTGCAGTGCACTGCAAACGGCGCTGGAGGAGGCACGTGCTTCCGGCTGCGAAGCCGTAGCCATCTGTCTGCTGCACGGCTGGGCGCACCCGGCGCATGAACTGGCGGCCGCGACTGCAGCGCGCGCTGCCGGCTTCACGCAGGTGTTCTGCTCGCACTTGGTGTCACCGCTGCCACGCTGGGTGCCGCGGGCAGACACCACGCTGGCCGATGCTTATCTCACGCCCGTGCTCCAGCGCTACATCCACGGCTTTCATGAGCGCGTCGCGTCGCTCGCGCCGCGCGAAGTGGCCTTCATGCAAAGCCATGGCGGCCTCACGGACGCCGCCGGATTCCGCGGCGTGGACGCACTGCTCTCGGGACCCGCCGGTGGCTTGGTCGGGCTGCAGGGCGTGGGGCGTGCAGCCGGGTTCGAACGGCTGATCGGTTTCGACATGGGCGGCACCAGCACGGATGTGGCGCTCATCGATGGCGCACTGCCGCGACGCCCAGTGAACACGCTGGCCGGCCTGACGCTGCAAGTGCCCATGCTCGACATCCACACCGTGGCGGCTGGCGGCGGCAGCGTGTTGCGCCACACGGATGGTCGCCTGACGGCAGGGCCCGCCTCGGCAGGTGCTCACCCGGGGCCGCGTTGCTATCGCCGCGGTGGTCCGCTTGCGGTGACCGACGCGAACGTCCTGCTGGGGCGCTTGCTGCCAAGCCGCTTTCCGCAGGTGTTCGGCCCGACGGCGGACCAACCCCTCGACGTTGCGGCGGTACAAGCCGCCTTCGACGAACTCGCGAGCGAAGTCGCCGGCGAAGGGGCGGGCCTGCACGGTCTGGCGAAGGATGCGGACCAGAGTGCGCGCCTCGCAGAAGATTTCCTGAGCGTGGCGGTGGGCGCGATGGCCAATGCCGTGCGCCACGTGGCGCTGCGCGCCGGCCACGACCCCGCACAGTTCACGCTAGTGTGTTTCGGCGGCGCAGGCGGACAACATGCTTGTCAGGTCGCGGCTGCGCTGGGCATGCGACGCGTATTGGTGCATCCGCTGGCCTCCGTGCTGTCCGCCGTGGGAATCGGGTTGGCACCGCGCCGGCAAGTACTGCGCCGCGGCGAAGGTCGAACGCTTGCCGCCATCGTGGCTGCAGGCTTGCCCGAAGTGTTCGCACCCCTGCAGCAAGACCGCTGCCCGGATACGCAATGGACGCGCTACCTCCACCTGCGACTGCCGGGCACCGACGCCACGCTGCCAGTGCTGTGGGCGCCCGATATCGAGCCAAGTTCGGCTGAGTCAGCCGCCACGGCGCGCGATATCGCCGCCACCTTGGCCGCCGGCTTCGCCGCAAGCTATCGGCAACGCTACGGCTTCCTGCCCCCCATGGAAGACCTGCAGCCAGAGCGCCTGGTGGTGGATGCGCTCGAAGTGGAGGCCGTCGCCGATGCCGAGCGCGTACTGGCTGGCGCCCCGGCGCTGGACCGCGCCGTGTTCGCGCCCACGACGACTCGCGCTTGGTTCGACGGAGCCTGGCGAGCGACGCCCGTGTTCGACCGCGCGGCTTTGGTGTCGGGAACGGTCATTACCGGGCCAGCATTGATTACCGACGATGGCGCAACCACCGTCGTCGTACCCTCCTGGCAGGCGACACTGCTCGCACGCGGAGAACTGCTGCTGGAACCGCAGGAGCAGCCGCGTGATGGGCAGCAACCCCACGAGAGTGGCGCCGCCGCACCCGACACTGGCATCGGGGACGATGGCGAAGCGCCAACGCCCGCACGCCTCGAAATCTTCAACGGCCTCTACATGCAAGTGGCCGAGCAGATGGGGCTGGTGCTGCGCGATGCCGCTCGCTCGGTGAACGTGAAGGAACGGCTCGACTTTTCCTGTGCGGTATTCGCTGCCGACGGTTCGCTGGTGGCGAACGCACCGCACATGCCGGTGCATCTGGGCTCGATGGGCGCCAGCGTCCGCGCCGTGCAGGCAAGACTCGCGGAGCGCGGGCAAGTGGCCGGCGCGGGCGATGCCTGGCTCGTGAACGTGCCTTGGGGCGGCGGCACGCACTTGCCGGACGTGACCGCTGTCTCGCCCGTCGTGCTCGCTGGTGAAGCCACCCCACGCTTCTGGGTGGCCTCGCGCGCCCACCACGCGGACCTCGGTGGCATCACGCCCGGCTCCATGCCGCCGGACAGCACGCGCATCGAAGACGAAGGCATCCCCTTCGATGGCTTCCAGGTAGTGGCTGCCGGGCGTTTCCTCGAAACGGAACTCCGCCGGCAATTGGCGCTGGCGCCGTGGCCGGCACGAAACCCCGACCAGAACGTGGCGGACGTGCAGGCGCAACTGGCTGCCAACGCGCGCGGTGCCGCCGAACTGCAGCGCCTGTGCACGCAGCATGGCGCGGCCAGCGTTACTGCCTACATGCGGCATGTGCAGGCGAACGCCGAAGCTGCGGTGCGGCAAGCCATCGGTGCTCTCGCGCCCGGCGTTTGCCGCGTACC
>JBEGRA010000262.1:0-8016 GCA_041180705.1 Pseudomonadota bacterium
GCGTACCGTTTCCCGTCCCGCTCGTTTGCCGGTGCCGGCACATGCGTAAGACGGCGCTTCCCTTGCTGCTGGTAGTGTCTGCGCTTGCCTTGGCTGGCTGCGTCAGCGCGGGCATTGGCCCTGCTTCGGTACGCAAGGCGAACACCACGGCACCACGGCAGTCGCAAGACCGTCTGCCTGCCAAGCCCATCGATGGTCCTTCGGTCTATCGCCTTGGGCCCATGGACGTGCTGTCGGTGGAAGTGTTCCGCGAGCAAGACCTCACTCGCGAAGTGCGGGTGGAAGAAAGCGGGGAGATCTCGTTCCCGCTGGTGGGCCGTGTCATGGCCACTGGCCGCACTACGGCGGACATCGAGAAGGAAATAACGGCGCGCTTGAAGGCGACGATGCTGGAAAACCCCAGCGTCACGGTGCGTGTGAAAGAGTTCCTGAGCCAGCGAGTGACGGTGGAAGGCGCGCTTAGCCAGCCGGGTGTTTACCCGCTCATGGGCCGCACTTCGTTGCTGCAGATGATTGCGACGGCACATGGGCTGGATGACTTGGCGAACCCGAGCGCCTGCGTGGTCTACCGCATGGTGGACGGGCAGCGCTATGCCGCTGCCTTCGACATCCGTGCCATTCGCAACGGCACCATGGTGGACCCGGAACTGCTCGGCGGCGATACCGTCGTGGTGGACTACTCCGGCGCACGCGCCAACTACCGCGATTTCCTCAGCCTTTATCCCATCTTCTCCGTGTTCCTGAGGGGCTACTGATGTCCGTGGCCCCTGAATACCTGGCTGACGCCGGCCGCATGGCTCATTCGCAGCAGGTGCCACCGCAGGTGGAAGAAGACGACGGCCTGGTGTCGCTGCGCGACTTGTGGCGCGTGGTGTTGAAGCGCCGTCGGCAGGCCTTGCTGGTGGCTGCGCTGGTGCTTGGCGTTTCCGTGCTCTACACCTTGCTGGCTACGCCGCTTTACAAGGCCAGCGCCACGGTGCAGATCGAAGCGAGCGCGCTGCGCATCGTCACTTCGGACAGCCTCGAAGTGATGGACCCGAGCGGCGACTTCATCGGTACGCAGGCCGAACTGCTGCGCAGCCGTTCGGTGGCGTTGCGCGCGGTTCGCGACCTCGCCCTCGTGGCAGACCCCGCGTTCCAGAAATCCATTCACCAGCCGCGCGGCTGGAAGTCCGTGCTGGCGTTCTTTCGCAACGAGAAGACCGCTTCGTGGGCGGACGAACCGCTGGAGATGCAGGAGGCTGCAGCCGTGCGCGCCGTTCGCGCGGGCCTCACCGTGAACCCGGTGAAGCGTACGCGCGTGGTGGAGATGAGCTTTGTCAGCCCGGACCCGGTGCTGGCGCAGCGCATTGCCAATGGCATTGCGGCGGCATTCATGCAGGCGAACCTGGACCGCCGCGTGGACAACACGCAGTTCGCCCGCAAGTTCCTGGAAGACCGCCTGCAGCAAACGAAGCTGAAGCTGGAAGACAGCGAGCGTGCGCTCATCGGTTACGCGCAGGCGCAGAACATTGCGAACCTCGATGAAACCATGGCGATGGTGCGCAAGACGCAGGAGTCGTTGAACGCCGAGTTGGCCGAAGTACAGGCCGGGCGCATCAAGGCGCAAGCGCAGCTGGAACAGTTCGACAGTCGCGCCGGTGTTTCGCTCGACGCGCTGAAGAGCCCGGTGCTGGAAACGCTGCGTCAGAAGCTGGTGGAAATGCAGGCGGACTACACGTCGCGCCGTTCGCAGTACAAGCCGGACTATCCGGAGATGCAGCAGCTGGCCACGCGTATTCGCGAGGTGCAGTCGCAGATGGAAGCGGAAAGCCGTGCCTTTCAGCGTGCTACCGAAGGCGAGGCGCGCGCCGCGCGTGCGAACGAATCTCTGCTGGTACGCCAGATCGGCCGCGTGCAGACGGAGTTGCTGGAACTGCAGGGCCGCAGCATCCAGTTCAACATCCTGAAGCGCGAGGCGGACACCAACCGCCAGCTCTACGAAGGCCTGTTGCAGCGTTACAAGGAGATTGGCGTCGAAGGTTCGTCCAACGCCAACAACATCTCCGTGCTGGACCCGGCCGAGAAGGGCGTGCTTTCGCAGCCGAAGGTGGTGCTGAACCTGCTGCTCGGCTTGCTGCTGGGCCTGGGCATGGGCGTGGGTGTGGCCGTGCTGCTCGAGAAGCTGGACGACACCGTGAAGACGCCGGACGACGTAGAACGCCAACTGCACCTGCCGGTGCTGGGCCTGGTGCCGCGCTTGCCCGAAGACGAACTGGCCGGGGCCTTGCTGTCGCCGCGCAGTTCGCTGGCCGAGGCCTACCGTTCGCTCCGTACTTCCTTGCAGTACTCACTGGATGGCGGCACGCCGCGAGTGCTGGTGGTGACCAGTTCTTCGGCGGGCGAGGGCAAGAGCACTTCTTCGCAGGTGCTGGCCATGCAGTTTGCCCAGAGCGGACTGCGCGTGCTGCTGGTCGACGCCGACCTGCGCAAGCCTTCGCTGCACAACCGCTTTGGTCTGCAGAACGACGCTGGCTTGAGCAACATCCTTCAGGGCCAGGCGAGCATTGAAGACGTGCAGCAGTCGCCGGAAGAGAACCTGACGGTGGTCACCTCGGGCCCGACGCCTGCGAACCCGGCCGAGCTGCTGGCTTCGCCGCGTTTCCGCACCTTTGTTGACAACGCGGCCCTCAGCTACGACCAGGTGATTATCGACTGCCCGCCGTTGCTGGGTTTGGCGGACGTGCCGTCCATCGTTGGCCTTGCAGATGGCGTGATGGTGGTGGTGGGTGCCGGTGGTACCCGCGTTGCCACTGCGCGCGCTTCGCTGAAGCGCTTGGCCGGTGCGCGTGCCCGCGTGCTGGGCGCCGTGCTGGTGAAGTTCGACGCCAGCGCCGTGGCCTACGGCTACGGCTATGAATACGCGGACCACCAGTACTACGGCTCTTCCTATGGGGCCTATGGCAATGGTCAAGGCGGGCGCCGAACGTGACCGCAACCTTCGGCACTTCGCTGAACACGCTTTCCCGGCTGCGCTTGAGCAAGCCGGGTTTGGCGTTTTTGGCGTGGGCGCTGGTGCTGGCGGTGTTGGTGTTCGCCATGTGGCGCGCAGTGTCCTGGAGCATTGCAGACGACTTGGCCTACGTGGACCCGCCCGCCGCCCTGCGTGTGCGCAGCGCGCACCCGATGGCGCTGGGTGCCGTGGCCGAGCTTGACTGGGCCCTGGGCCGCCGTTCGCTGGCGCAGGCATTGGCGAAGCAAGCAGCTGTTGCGAACCCCTTGAACGGGGCGGGCTACCGCGTGCTGGGCATGGTGGCCGCGGCCGAAGGGCGAAACCAGCAGGCCGCGGCACTGATGCAGACCGCCTTGCAACGCACGCCGGGCGATTTGACTGCACGCCGCTGGCTGGGCGAGCGGGCAGAAGCCGCGGGCGACTGGCGCACGGCTCTGCAGTTGCAAGACCGCTTGCTGCGCCAGGCGCCCGAAGAAAGCCCCGTGTGGTTCGACGACTGGACCACGCATTTGCAGCAGCCGGAAGTGCGCCAAGCGATGGCAGCGGTGCTGGCCGCAGCGCCGCCCTGGCGCAGTGAGTTTCTGGCGCACTACGCACAACACGCCACTGCCTCCAGCGATGTGGATGCCTTGTTTGGTGCAGTGCTGGCGAATGGTCATGGCGCCATGCCCAAGGCGGACGGCAGCGCTTGGCTGGCGCGGCTGGTCGCCGATGGGCGTTGGCAGGAAGCGCGCTTGCGTTGGCAGCAACTCGGGAGCGTGCGCACTGGCGCTGCAGCTGTCTTCAATGGCGGCTTCGAAAGCGAGCCGGGGCTGCCGCCTTTCGATTGGACCTTGCGCGGCTCCAATGGTGTTCAGGCTGCGTTGACTGCGGCTCCCGGCCGTACGGGCCAAGCGCTGCGTTTGCAGTTCCTCGGCACGCGGTCGGTGTTCAGTGGGCTGCAACAAGTGGTGCTTGCCGCTCCTGGCCGCCACGAACTGCATTGGGCTTACCGGCTGGATGGCCTGACGACCCCGCGCGGTCTGCGTTGGGTGGCTAGCTGTGCACCTACCGGCACGGAGCTGGGGGCTTCTGCCTTGCTCGCCGGACAAACGCCATGGCGTGACGGCATGTTTTCTTTCGATGTACCTGCCGGCTGCCCGGCAGTGGCGTTGCGGCTCGAGTTGGCCGCACGCATTCCAGCAGAGACGCAGGCCTATGGCACTGCATGGTTCGACGATTTACGGCTTGATGATTGAACACACATAACGGGATAAGGGAAGGGAAAGACATGGACGCGACTTTCAATACGGAAAGGCAGATTGCCACCCGATGGGTGGTGCGCTGCATGGTGGTGGCATGGGGTTTGTTCTTCGCTGCGCCGACGCACGCGCAGGCCATCACCACGACGCCGACTTCTTTGTCATTCACCAGCACCGCTGAAGGCACCACCAGTGCCTCGAAGTCGGTGACGGTGCAGAACACCGGTACGAAGACGCTGAACTTCACCAGCTTCACGTTGAGCGGGACGAACGCCACTTCGTTTACGTTCTCGCGTACCTGCGGTACTTCGCTGGGGGCCGGCAAGACCTGCACGGTCTCCGTCAGCTTCAGCCCGAAGTCCTCGCCGGGCACGCTCACGGCGAATCTGGCCATCACCAGCAACGCCACGAACGGCACGAAGAGCATCGCGCTGAGCGGCGTGTCCGCCGCACCTCTGCCCGTACTGGTGTTGTCACCCACGTCCATCGGCTTCGGCAGCGTCGGCACTGGCACCACCAGCGGTCCACGTTTCGTGGTGGTGACCAATACCGGCAAGGGAACGCTGACGTTCACTGCGGTGGCATCGCTTTCCAGTACCACGCAGGGCTTCGCGATCAGCTCCAACGGCTGCTCCGCGCCGCTGGTACAGAACGGCAGCTGCACCATCGGTGTCACGTTCACGCCAGCTTCGGCCGGTGCGAAGTCCGCCTCGCTGCGCATTCCCACGAACGCTTCGGCTACGGCTGCGGTGGCCTTGACGGGTAGCGGTGTGACGCCGACACCGGTGCTGACGTTGTCCGCCACGCGTTTGACCTTCACCTGCTCCACGCCTTACGGTGGCCCGGTGACGGCTGGCGTTTCGGCGACGAACACCGGCACGGCGGCGGTCGCCATCGGCAGCATCGGTATCACTGCCGGGGCTCCGTTCTTCACGCAGACGAACACCTGCCCGGCCAGCCTGGCAGTGGGTTCGGCGTGCAACATCGCGGTGACGTTCGCGCCTACCGGCAAGACCAGCCGCACGGGCACCTTGTCGGTAATCTCGACCAATGCCGGTACCAAGACCGTCAGCCTGTCGGGTACTTGCCGGTCGCATCCCTCGCCGTAAGCGAAGCCGGGTAACGTGATGTTCTGGTCCACCGCAGCGCTGCTCCTAGCGGCGCTGTTGTTGGGAGGCGGTCCCGGCTGGTTCGGCGACCGCTTGCTGGTGGTGCCAGCGCTGGGCGTGGCTGCCTGGGCGTTCTGGCGCTTGTGGCAACGGCCGCAGCGTGCGGGTTGGGCCTTCTGGTTCCTGCCCGCTGCGCTGTTGGCTCTGCTGCTGCTGCAACTCGTCCCGTTGCCAGTGGAGTTGGTGCGCCTGCTTCCCGGGCGCGCCGTTTATTTGAACGAATTGGCCAGCGTGGGCGCACTGCCCGCGTGGATGGCCTGGACCCTGAACGCGTTCCAGACGGAGCGCGTTCTGTGGTTTGTGGTGCTGCCGGTGGCCTTGTATTTGGCCACCGCCACCTTGAGCCTGGCGGAACAACGCCGGTTGTTGGCAGGCCTCGTGGCCTTCGGCGTAGCGAGCGCGCTGGTGGGCTTCGGTCAGGCCATGCAAGGCCCCACCAGCCCTCTGTATTTGTATACGGAAACCAACCCCGAGGACGCGGTGGGTTTCTTCGCCAACCGCAACCATCTCGCGGCGCTGTTGGTGTGCCTGCTGCCGCTGGCGGCAGGATTGATGTCCGACCGAATTCGTGTCTCTTCCGGTTCCCGCGATCTGCAACGCTGGTTCCTGGCGTTTTGTTTGCTGGTATTGGTGCTGGGTGCCACCGCCACGCGCTCACGCGCGGGCTTCGGCATGTTGCTGGCCAGCGTGGTCGCCAGTGTTTTGTTGCTGTGGTTTTCCCCCGGTACCCGCGGCCGCTGGTGGGGCAGCCCACGCGCCTGGCTGCAGGTGACAGGCCTCGTGGCCGCGGCTGCAGTAGTGCAGACCACTCTCTACGATTTGCTGCTGCGTTTCGAAGGCGACCCCCTCGACGACTTGCGCGTGGTGCTGGCGCGCCGCACCTGGGAGGCCGCGAAGCCTTTCGGCGGCAGCGGCGCGGGCCTGGGTACCTTCATGGACGGCTACGGCCAGTTGGGCGAAGTGACCGCGGACCTGCCGCTGTTCATCAACCACGCTCATAACGACTACGTGGAGCTGTGGTTCGAAGCGGGGCTGCCGGGCATTTTGTTGGTGGCAATGGCGCTGGGCATCGTGTGTGTGGCGCTGGTACGCGTGCTCCGCAACCGCACGCAACTGGCCGACCACCACGGCATGCTGCTCGGCAGTGGCCTGCCGTTGCTGCTGCTGGCCCTGCATTCCATCGTCGACTATCCGCTGCGCACGGCGGCTATCGCTTCCCTGGCCGCGGTTCTCGCGGCGGTGCTGTTGGGCCCGAAAGAGGCGCGACCGTAGGAGCGAGCTTGCTGTGGGAGCGAGCTGTTGTGGGAGCGAGCTTGCTCGCGACTCTTGTTTAACGCCCCGAAAGGGGTTTTTTTGTTTGTTGCTGCCGCGGAACGCTGAGTTATTGGCGAAACGCAGCGCGAATGGGGGCTGGTCGGGGCCACGGCCTGCGGGCAGACTGGCACGTGGCATCGCAGTCGACCGCCGCCATTCCCAGTCGTTGCCCGCTAATACCAAATAAGGTATCGTGACTCGTCTCATTCTCCACCCGGACGCAGTAGAGGACTTGCTCGCCATCAAGGTGAGCGGGGCCGTCGCCGACTTCGGCGTCATTTTGGTCTTCCTCGAGCAGGCCAAGCGGGAGCCCGCCCTGCTGGAAACGCTGGCCGAGCACTGGTTTGGGGAAGACGGAACCGCCAACCACACGGTCAGCAGGGTGGCCTTCCTGCACCAGCGCGGCAAGCGGGTCTGGCGGCTGAAGGTGCTGACGCTCAAGGGCTTGGCGGTGGGCTATCGGTTGCTTTACGCCTTCGACGAGCCTTCGAAAACGTTTGTCATTTTGGGCGTTCCGCCCAGAGATATTGCCTATGAAGAACACCATCCGCGTATCCAGCGTCTCATCGCCGCCTACGACCAGCTCGGCCTTCGCTGAAACCGTGCGGCAGCAGTTGCCCCAGGTTCCTGCTACGCGGGGGCTGTCGTTGGTCTTCGTGGAACCCGTGGCCGCGCCGCCGCCGTTGCCGGCGGGCTTTGTGGATATCGACGCGTTCGTCGCGGAGGTAGAGCAAGACCCCGCTATGAAGGCGGCCATGGCGGCCGGCCGCGAGGCGGTGGCGGAACACTACTACGGCGGCGAAGGCGCGCGTCCCCTGTCGTTCTACCGGTTGCGCAAGGGTTGGTCGCAGAAAGAATTGGCACAGCGCATGGGCACCAGCCAGTCCTATATCGCGCGCTTGGAAACCGGCGGTATTGACCCGCAGGTGGGAACGCTCTGCCGCCTGGCCACGGTATTGGAGGTTCCCCGTGCCGATTTGCTGGAAGCCGTGATGTTGGGAGTAGCCAAGCCATGAACTCCGGACCGGTGTTGTGGGCGACTTTCTGCGACGACGTAAGGCAGGAAGTGGGCAACAAGCTCTCTTACATGGGCGTTTACGGCCCGAATCTCATCGTGCAGTCTTTCCCGACGCAGCTGATGAAGTTCTGCTGCATCTTCTCGCTTAGAGTTCCCTTGGCCGCCGTTCCTAGCCTGGTGGTCTTCAAGCTGCTGCACGACGAAGAGGTGCTGTTCGAATCCGAAACCGCGCCGCCACAGTTTGCCCCCGCTCCAGAGGGCGTTTCGGAAGACCAGAACGAA
>JBEGRA010000263.1:0-2625 GCA_041180705.1 Pseudomonadota bacterium
CCTTCGGTGGCGACCTCGATTTGTTTCTGGTGCTCACCATCATCGGCGAGCGCACGTTCACGCCGCGCAAGGCACCGGAGGCCATGAGCCACGCGGAGTTCCTGCAACGCTCGGTGGAAACGCTGGAGCCCGCGGCCATCAATCTGCAGTCCATCGCGGACTACAGCGGCATTCCGCGCGAGACGGTGCGCCGAAAGATGGAAACGCTGCTGGAGAAAGGCTGGGTGCAGCGCGACGAACGCAAGTTCGTCACGGTGACCGACAAAGCGAAGGACGACCTCTACAGCCTGACGGAAAGCGCCATGCGCTATTTGCAGGAGATGGCGGAGGCGCTTGCGGGTAGTGCGGAGCGCGGAGGAATTCAGTAAAGGACGGCCGCGATGTCCGTATTGGCGAAGTCGGCGCCCTTGAACAGCAAGGGTTCGCCAGTAGCGCGTGCCAGGGCGTAACTGAAGCAGTCCCCGTAGTTGAGGCCCGCGGCGTGTCGGCCCTTTCCGAAACGGCGCCACGCTATGCGGGCAATGCCGACTTGCTCCGCGGTGACTGCTTCGACGACAAGCCCGGCCTTGGCGACCAGCAGATCCAGTTCGGTAGCGCCCGCGGCGCCGAAGCGTGCTTCGATGACGATGCCGGTCTCCAGCAGGGTGGCGGCCGAAATAAGCCGCGTGGCGTCCGCCTCCAGAGACTGCGCGAGGCGCGCTGCCTCCGGCTCCATCGTGAGGATGGCGACGAGCGCCGAGGTGTCGATGACCACGTGGCGGCTCCTAGCGCGGCAAGCCGGAATCGTCGTACCCCAGAATTTCGTCTGCAGTGCGCTCATCGAGCACTGGCAAGCTGGCGCAGCGGTTGCCTATCGTCAGTAGCTCATCCGCCAGCCCGGGGCCGCGCCGGCGCTGCACACGCACCAGACGCTCGCGCAACGACTGCACGATGGCGCCGGTAAGTGTTTCACCGGTAATTCGGGCCACCTGACGCGCCAGACGGTCTGCTTCGGGGTCTTTGATGCTGAGTGCCATGCGCATATATATACCAAAGTATTGAAATATATAAAACGATGAGGAGAGGATGAGGGTTTCCTTGAAATCATCCGCTTCGTTGCCGGGAATGGGAAGCCGCCAAAAGGCACGCGTTTGCCCGAAAATTCGTGCTTTCTTGCTTGGATAGGATGGGGTCTACGCCCAGCCGTGATCATTGGTGCCTCGTGGCAACCTACCAGGGAATTTCCTCGCCCCGCGCGTCGCGAAAATGCGCACCGCGTTTCGCAGGCAATGCGTCCAGCACTTCCAGCAAGGCACGCGCTGCGGCTTCCGGTGGCGTGGCGTGGGCTGCATCAACGAAAGGCTGCGACAGCGGCGAGGCCACCGTCCCCGGTTGCAGCGCGGCCACGACCAGTTCCGGGCGGCGCATGGTCAGTTCCAGCGCGGCCGTCTGCAGCAGCATGTTCAGGGCCGCCTTGGCGGCACGGTACGAATACCAGCCGCCCTTGCGGTTGTCCGCGATGCTGCCCACGCGCGCGGAAAGCTTCGCGTAGATGGCGCGCCCGGGTGCCAGTTGCGGCGCCAGCGCTTGCAGCAACAGCACCGGGCCCGTGGCATTCACCGCGAACTGCCGCGCCAGCGGTGCGGCCTGCACGGCCGCCAGTTGTTTTTCGGGGCCGATGCCGTCTATTACCAGTGCGCCGGTGGCATCGACAACCAGGTGAAACGGGCCGGCGTCTTTCACTGCAGCCGCGGCATGGGTGATGCTGGCGGCGTCTTCTAGGTTGAAGCCCGCGTGGGTCTTGCGTGAGAGTTCCACCACGCCGCCGCAGCGCGGGTCTGCCTGCAAGGCTTCAACGAAGGCACGGCCGATGGCGCCGCTCGCGCCGACCACAAGCGCACGATAGCCGGTGGGCAGGGACGTCATGCTCATGGCCGCCCCAACAAGTGCACGAGTTGCTCTACGCTTTCTGCCAGCGCGGTGGTGGCCGTGGCGAGGTTCTGCGGGAACTGCTCTTCTGAAGCCGCTGCTTTATCCAGCAAATTCGTGATGGCCTTGATGGCGAAGAACGGGATGCCGGCGTTCGCAGCAACCCAAGCTTGCGCCGCTGCTTCCATTTCCTTGGCGACCGCGCCGCTCGCGAGAATCTCTTCTACTTCCTCTTGCGTGCGGGCAAAGGAACTGCCCGTGGACACGGCGCCCTGCGGCAGCCCCAGTGCCTCGGCCCAAGCCGTGGTGTCACAGGACGCGTAGCCGCCGCGTGCGCTGTCTTCGAGCCCCGGCAGCGGAACGTGACGCCCGTGGAAGCGGAACGGGCCCTGCGACAAGTACACGGTGCCAACGCTGGCCCCTCGGGATTTGAAGCCTCCGGCAGTCCCGGCGCTGGCCAGCAGAGTGGGGCGCAGATGCATCACGGCGAGTGTGGCAGCGAGAGTGGCCGGTTCTGTGCCTATCCAATCGCAGCCGTGGCGTTCATCGCGTCCGGCGGTCACGAGGTCCACGGCGATGGCAGGAGCGCCATCCTGGTTGGCGTCATCAGGGGCCGCGCACTGCGCCGCGCCCTGCCACAGCCTGCAAGGTGCCCACGCGGGCCAGGGCGCTGGCGCTGCCTGCAGACCGAGCCGCCCGATGATCGGGTCGGCTTCG
>JBEGRA010000264.1:0-7586 GCA_041180705.1 Pseudomonadota bacterium
TTCCAGCCTTCCACCACGAGCCTTGTCACGGCCTGCTGCGCCCTCGTGAAAGCTGGCGCAGGCTGTACTTGGCGCGGTTGCAGCGCGCCGGTTTGGCGCAGCGCCTCGAGCGCGCTGTCGAACACCTTCCCCCACGGGGTATAGGTGCGGTTGCCGAAGCCGATGAGGCCGACACCGTATTCCGGCAGCCAGCGCATTTGCGAACCAAAGCCGGGCAAGCCGCCGGTGTGCGCCACGACGTGCCGGAAATCGCAGGTCTGCGAAATACGCAACCCGTAACCATAGGAGGCGACGTTCAGTTGCGTGGCGCCCTGGGCATCGCGGATCACAGTCGTTGTATTGGGACGCCACGCCTGCTGCATCTCGCGCAGGGAAGAGCGCTTCAAAGGCGGCGTTTCAACTCCGTCACGCGGTGGCCAGGCGGCCAAAAAAACGCCGACGTACCGCGTCAGGTCGTCGATGGAGGTGAGCATGCCGCCCATGGAACCAAAAGCGCCGTCAGGTAGCTGAGGCTCCAGTTTCCACTGCCCATCTTCCCAGCGGTATCCGAGCGCGAGCTTGTCGGCAGGCACGCGAGCAGGCTCCAGCGTGGTGGATTGCAGGCCGAGCGGCCGGAGGATGTGTTGCTCGACGTAGCGTGTGTACGGCACGCCCGAAACGCGCGTGACCACGCGTCCGAGAATGGCGAAAGCATAGTTCGAGTATTCGTAGGCAACGCCCGGCGGATTGCTGAACGGAATGCCCTGCCCCAGCACAGCCGTGAACTGTTCCTCCGACAGCGACAGTTGCTGGTCGCCCCAAGGGTTGTCTTCGGGGAAGCCGCCGCTATGCGTCAGCAAGTGGCGCAAGGTCAGCCTTGGCGAATCCGCGGTCGGGTAGCGCAATGCCCGCAGTTCCGGGACGTACTTTTCAGCGGGGTCATCGAGCGACAACCGGCCGGCATCGCGCAACTGCAGGATGGCCATGGCCGTGAAACTCTTGGTCATGGAAGCGATGCGGAAAACGCTGTCCCCTTCCACGGGCTTGCCGGCGGCGACATCCCGCAGACCACTCGTCCCGATGTGGGCCACCTTCCCGTCGACCACGATGCCCCATGCAGCGCCGGGAACATGCTCTCGCTCCGCGAATTCCCGTATCAGGCGATCGACCTCGGGAAACGCTGCGGCCAAGCGTTCGCCACGTGCCGGGTCGGCGAACTGGGCGGGCGGAGCGATGAACGTGGCGTCTTCGGCCAACTGGTTGGCCGGTGCTGCAAAGGACGCCGCCGACCACAACACTGCGGAGACAGGCAACGCCAACAGCGCAATGCAAGAGGGTGTGCGGTTCATTTGGACGCTCAGTCTTTCAGTTGGTCGTTGCGAAGGCCGGCGCGTTCGAGATGGATGGGCAATACACGACCATAGAGTTGCCGGGTGCGTTCGGGGCTACCGACCATCTCGGGACGCTCTGCATAGCTGAAGATGGCGACATACCGCGTGATGGGGCCCTTCAAGGGCGCCACGCGGTGCAAGGAATAACGCCCCTTGAAGATTTGCAGGTCGCCCGGTTCCAGTACCAGCGTACGGATGAGCGCAGCGTCGCCATCCAAAACCCGTTCCACGCCAGCATAGTTTTCGTCCGTGGGCGTGCGCAGATGCGGGCTGTATTCGAAGTCGCCGCCCTGCTCGGCGTTCTGGATGGCGAGCGTGACGGTGTAATTGTTGGTGTCGAAGTGCCAGGGAAAGCCGCCACCGGCTTCGGCGAGATTCACGATCACATCCGCCAACGGGTCGCCGTAGCGATGGAAGTGCTCCTCCCCGAGGGCCTCCTGAATGAAGGGAGCGAAGGCGGGCCACTCGTAGAGGGCTCGCAGCAGGCTGTCCTTGCCGAAATTGTCTGCCGGAACGAAAGCATTGGACCGGTCGTAGAAGCGGCGCAGCGGATGGTTTTCCGGATACTCCGGGTGGTCCTGCGTGAAATACGGGTTGGTGCGGTTGAAATTCCGATGACCGTGCGGCGCTACCCGGTCGCATTCAGCGATCAAGCCGGGAATGTGCTCGGCGCGAATGAATTGCTTCAATACGGCGCAGCCGACAGTATCTAGTTGCTCGCGCAGTTCGCTCAGCAATCGGTCCCGTGCGGGGCCTGGCATATGGACCGGGTAGCGTTCAATATCGACGAACGAGCAAGGGTCGATGGTGGACATGTTCATTTCCGTTGGCTGAGTGCTTTCGATGCGAACCGGGTCGGGTCAACCATGGACGAGCTTTCCGTCTACATAAGTCCGCAGGACCCGAATGTCTTTCAGATGGAAAGGGTTGGTCTGATGAGGGTCCTGGTCCAAAACAACGAAGTCGGCGTACTTGCCTCTGGAAATACTGCCCTTGACGTTCTCTTCGTGTGATGCCCAAGCACCATTGGCGGTGGCAATGCGGAGTGCCTCCGGAACACTCACGCGTTGTTCCGCACCCCAGACTCGCCCCGTGTAGTCGGTTCGAGTGACCATGCTCTGCAGGGCCATCATCGGATCGAAGGGGCCCGGCGTGTAGTCAGACGCACCAGGAACCGGAATGCCCGCGTCGAGGAACGAACGGTGAGCAAACATCCACCGCACTTTCTCGTCTCCATACTCTCGCCACTTTTCGCCATGGTAGTAGACGTAAGTCCAGAATGGCGTGGGAATGCTTCCGGTCGCCTTGATCCGATCGATGAGCGAAGGGTTCACCAAAGTGCAGTGCTCAAGACGATGTCGACATTCCGCTCTGGGCCAAAGCTTGAGTACTCGCTCATAGGCTTGCAAGACCATGTCGATGGCGACATCGCCATTGGCGTGAATGGCCACCTGCCAGCCTTGGCGATGGGCCTGCTCCACGGCAGCATGGATGTCAGCTTGGTCCATGGTGAGCAGGCCGAAGTCCCCCGGACGTCCTTCGTAGGGGGTACTCATCCGCATGGTTCGTTCGGAGGCCGAACCGTCTGCCGAGAACTTCACGGCACCGATACGCAGGAACGGGTCGCCGAGACCGGTTCTGGCTCCCCCTTCAAGCAAGTGCGAATAGGTGCTGCCTGCGCCCATGCCGTAGGGCATGGCAACTGCCCGGTGCAGTAATTCGCCGGTGTCGCGTGCGTCTTGGTAGGCCCGAAGTTTGTCGCTGTCTACCCAGGCGTCATGCACGGTTGTCAGGCCGGCGGCTACCAGTTTCTTCGACATGTAGGCGACGCCGGCACGAGCGCGTTCGCGACGTTGCTCGGGTGTGAATTTCGGGCGCAGTCCGACTGATTCGAACACGGTGCGCGCATCTTCAGCAACGAGGCCCTGCAGTTCGCCTTGGTCATCGCGGACATAGCGACCATGGGGCGGGTCTGCCGTATCCCGGCTGATGCCAGCCAGTTCGAATGCCTTGCTGTTGAACCAGGTCGTGTGTCCCCCGCGGTGGTCCACGCGGACCGGGTGTTCCCGACTGACCGCGTCCAAGTCCCTGCGACTGAGGCGACGACCGTCCACCAATTTCGTGTCGTCGAACTTGAAGCCGCGAATCCAGTATCCCGGCGGCGTCTCGGCGACCCGGGCCCGCAAGGCCTCCTGGATGGCATTGATGCTACCCAGGTCGCAGTGCACGTCGTAGAGTTCTTCCGGATCGCCGGGGTGGCAATGGGCGTCGATGAGCCCCGGCAGGATGGCGTGCCCGCTGGCATCGAAGACCGGGACGCCCTTGCGCACCAGGGGCGCGAGTTCGTCGGTGCTGCCGACCAGCCCGATGCGGCCTTGTCTGATGGTGAACGCGGTTGCCGTGGGACGCGACGGGTCGCTGGTGAAGATGCGTGCGTTGAGCACCACCATGTCCGGAAGATCTGCGTCGACCGTGGCGGCAGCACGGGCCACTTCCGGCCATAGGGAAACTGGCAGGGTGGTGGAAGCCAGCGCGCTGGCAGCCAGAAAACGTCGACGACTCCAGCGGTTCATCGTTCCTCCAGATCGACAGCGGTTTTCAGTGCAACATCAGTGGCGTACTCGCCAACACGGTCGGCGAGTCGTCCAACATCAATCGCAGTTCATAGCGGCCTGCTGCAAGTGGCTTGCCGTCCACGGCTGCAGGTATTTCGAGCGTACCTTCGGTACGAGCTTGAAGATAGGTCTGGCTTACCAGCGTTTCGCCGCCTTGGGTCTCCAGTCGGAACAAGCCGATCCAATCAAAGCGGTGTCCGGGCATGTTGCGCCAGCGCACGAGGATGGGTTTCCCCAAGGCATGGCGTGGCGATACCCCGATCAACTCCGGTGGTCGGTGACTGTCGATGATGGCAAAGCGCGTGCGCTTCAGCTCCTTCCCCTGCGCATTCAGGAGTACTGCGTCGTATTCGCCTGGCGCAAGGCCGTGTGACGAAAAACGTGCGAACCGGCGCCATGCGGTGATGTCCTCGTGGGCGGAGAGTAACGCCGGAGTTGCCGGAGCATCCGCGCGTACCACTGCGACGCTCCAGCCCTTTGACTCCGGGTCATGGGCGCGCACGCGCAGTTCATCGCCCGAATGAACGACAGCCGGCTCCACGGCGATCATTGCGGGCGCTGCCACGGGCAGCACCTCGAAGGTCGATACCACGGCCCGATGGTCGCTGGGCCAAGGCGTGACGCTGGCCGATACGCCTGCGCCACCCGCTTCACCAAGGATGCGGCTGTCGACAGTCGCAGTGGTGCCTCCGCTGAAAATGAAATCGATGCGGTCAAGCGTTTCGCGAGGTGGAATGTAGGGTGCCGGCATACCCGCCGTCCACGTCAGGCCCGGGGTCGCCACGGGGTTTGGAAACACCTCGCGGAACGAGTCGCGCAGTCCCGCCGCTTCGAGAAGTGCCGTAGAAGGCCAGGCGACGGGGTAACGGATGGCTTCCGGTCGCAGCAACTGCATGGCAGGAGTCCAGTCGCGATGCGAGGGGGTATTGAAGTCGCCGGTCAGGAAGACCGGGATGCCGTCGGCCGCCAAGCTTCCGAGCGTCTGAAGGGCACGTGCCGAAGGAACGCGGGCCTGCTCTTCGAGTGCCAGCACGGCGGCGAGGCCCTCGCCGTCACGCACTGCTTCCGGACCATACAGGTCGCTCGGCAAGTGCGTGTTGGCAACGGCCACCACCTCTCCCGGTCGCACCATCAACCATGCAGCCAAGGCGTCTTCGTCGAGCGCCGTGATGCCATAGGCCGGTGCACCGGCCCGCGTCCGCAACCCGACACCGCTATCGAATAGTGGGTAGCGCGCCATGAGATTGCGGCGTTCATCCACGTAGGGGTAGCCCGCCATCTCGGCCAAACGCTGCAGATGGCCTTCCGGTTCTTGAATACCCACGACGTCGGGGTCGGCGAGGCGGATGGCCGCGGCAGCTGCGGGCAAGCTCACTTGGTCGCCGCCGTACCAGAGGTTGAACGTCATGACGCGCAGTGGCAGCGCGGCGGTAGCCCCATGGCAGCGTGCGATTTGGGCCAACAACGCGTCCGGGCTGACCGGGCGCCCAAGCAAGCCTTGCATGAGTGTCTTCGTATCGCGTTCAGTACCGAACCGGAGCAAGTGCTGTTCCAGCCACGGATACCACTGCTCGTTGCCGGTCTCGAAAGTGCCTACTTGCGCGGCGACGGCGGCACGCATCTCCGCCGTGAGCACGGCGCCCAGCCCGTAGTTCAGCATGTAGCCCGGCTCTTCGACCAGTTGCACGCGTTGCGCCCACCAGGCGTATTCGGGGTGCGGGCGGATGTTCAGATAGCGGGAAGTAATGTCGGTCCAGAGCGCGTTCGGTTCCTGGTCCGGATTGCGCAGCAGGCGGGTCTCGAAGAGTGCCCACGCCACGTCGAGCATGACATCGGACAGCAAAGCGCGTTGTGACGTGGCGGCGGGTACTTGCCGGCCCAGGTAGTGCTGCTGCCAGGCGGGTTCGTAGGTGCTCCACGAAGGTACATCCGCAAAGGCTTCCACGAACAGTGTGTCCGGCCAGTCCTCGTGCCCGGGGTCGGCATGAATGGCGCTGATATGCGCCGCGTGCCCGCTTTCGTGCACCAGCTCGTTCAAGGCAAACAACCCGCCTTCGGGGTAGAAACCCACGACGCGCGCGGTGGGGCGCTGCCAGCCACTTACGGTCTGGCCGCCGTGCTTCAGAAAATCCGTGTAGGCGAGAGGCGATTTATTTGGGGCCGGCGCCAGGTCGAATTGCACTGCCAAGGTGTCCAGGTCGGCGCCCAGCGCAGCGAAGTAACGCTTTGTTACTGGTAACAAAGCGTCGGCGGGTGCCGCCGCGTCGAGCAACCGGTTTGCTGTGCTATTCGCATAGCGGTAGTCCCAGGGCTCGACGGGTTGGTCGGGCAGGGTGGTGCGCCAAGCCTCGAGCAACCGCACCAGCCAGGCTTCCAGTTCCGCGGCGGGCACGCCCACGGCCTGTGCGGCCAATTCGATGGGTTGTCCTATGGTGCGTGCGACGGCTGAAGACTGCGTGATGAGCCGGCGATAGGGGCTGCCAGCATCGCCAAAGACATGAATGTTGGTCCATAGCGGTACGAAAGCTTCGAATAGCGCCCGCCGCTGCGCCGGGTCACGTTCCAGATGAAGCCTTTGCAGCGCCGTCCCACGGTCCAGTTCCTGCGACCCCAAGCGGAGATGATTGCCGTACTCGACGAAGCACTGTTCCAGCGCGTATTGCAGTTGGGACCGCGCGAGCGTTTTGCGCTGCGCATCGGCACAGCGTAGAGCGGCAGGGACGACTGCAGCCGTGGAGACCGAGGTGACGACCTTAGGCCCGGCAAGGGCCGCTGGCTGCGCGAACAGAGAAGCCGCGAGTGCAGCGACCCACATCGTGCAGTGATGCCGCCGGTGGCTTTTCGTCCGGTGCCAAGGCCTCGTGGGTTTCGCGCACGTCATGGTGCTACTCCCAATTCATGGACGATGGCGTGCCGCCACGTTTCGCCCGGCATCAAGCGAGTCGATGGAAAATCCGGGCGGTTCGGCGCATCGGGTGGAAACTGGGGCTCCAGGCACAGCGCCGACCGATACGGAAGCAGGTAACTTTCTGGTTGTTCATTGGCAAGGTGCTCCTCGCTCTTGCCCAGAAAATTACCGGTATAGAACTGCAAGCCAGGCAGCGTCGAGAGAATCTTCAATTGGCGACCCAGCAATGGCTCCTGCAGCACCGCGTGCAGAACTGGCGCGGCGGCGCGTGGCAGCGCAGCGTCAATCGGGAAATAGTGGTCATAGCCGCCGGCACGGGACAGTTGCAAGTTTTCGTTTGCGATTCTCTCGCCTACGGAATGTTGCTCACGAAAGTCGAAGGGGGTGCCGGCAACCTCGCATGGCGCGCCCTCTGGAACGCTTTGTGCCGAGGTGGGCTGGAAGTACGTGGCAGGGATGTGCAAGCGATGATCGAGACAACCAGCGGGTTGCGGATTTTTTGCACCGACCAGGTTGAAGTACGGGTGGCTGGTGAGGCTGATCACCGTAGCCTGGTCAGTAGTGGCGGAGAAGTCCAGCTGAAGCCGACCGCCTGCGTACAGGGTGTAGCGGGCCCGTACGTCGAGATTTCCTGGAAAGCCCTGGTCGCCGTGTGGGCTGAAGTGCGCCAATTCGACGAACGCACACTCTGGC
>JBEGRA010000265.1:0-5093 GCA_041180705.1 Pseudomonadota bacterium
ACAGGGCGTGATGGAGGACTTCTCGCAGATCGACTGCTACCCGAACGGCTTCACGCGCATGATCGTACCGATCTGCACCAAGAGCCATCGCATGGAAGACGGTTCGGTGAACCCCGGCCTGCAGTACATGATGATGGAAGCCGGCATGGACCCGGCCAGCTACACCGGTGACGCCGACGGCGTCCGCGCTGCCGTGCAGCAAGCGAAGCGGGCTCGCGCCGCGCGCCTCGGCATGACGCACTACGAGAAGTTCACGGACAGCCAGTTGACGGACAGCTGGGCCACCGGCTTCTTCCCGAACGTGCAGATCGGCATGCACCCGGAAGGCGTGTTCATCATGCGCTTCGTCCCGCACCCCACGGATCCGGAACGCTACTACTACGACAACATGATCATGTTCCGCCACGTGGACGATCCGAACTACTTCGTACCGGGCTGGATGGGCCTGCCGAAGGACACGGATGTGACCGGTGCCGTCCGCCCGGCGGTGAAGCGTTACACGGCCGGCAACCTCTGCGACCTGGGCGAAGTACTCAACCAGGACGTGGAACTGGTGGCCACCGTGCAGAAAGGTTCGAAGTCGCGCGGGTTCCGTGGTCCGCTGTGGTGCGAGCAGGAAGCGCGCCTGCGCCACTACCACCGCGAACTCGACCGCTACCTGAACGGCGAGAAGTAAGCCGCCGCGGTACTGTTAACGGTGCGCCGGGGAATGCAAACCAAACTGCGCCCGGCCACCGCGCAGCACCAGTTCGTGCCGCACCACGGAAGGAATGTCCGTGGTGTGGTGAACGGCCAGCACCAGCGTTGTGCCATTCGCGGCGCGACGCTCCAGTTCTTCCAGCATGCGAATACGCGCGGCGCGGTCGAGCCCGGTGAAGGGCTCGTCCAGAAGTAGCAGTTCAGGGTTGCGAATGAGCGCACGGGCCAGCAAGGCCAGTCGTAACTGCCCGTAAGACACTTCACGCGGGTAGCGTCCGGCAAGCTCCTTCAGACCGAATCGGTCCAGCGCTTCCAGCGCCCGCCGCTTCTCGCCCGCCGAAGGCTTCCAGTCCAGCCCCAGGCTTCCACGCCAGCCACCGATGACAAGATCCAGCAGGCTACCGGCCCCCATCGCATCGTCCACGGCCAGCGTCTGCAATTCCGGCGACACATAGCCGCAGCGCCGTTTCCACAGTTCGATGGGCGTGCCCTTCGGAAAGCGCGCGCGGCGCACCTCGCCTCCCAGCGCCGGCCAGCGCGAGCCATGCAGCAATTGCAGCAGCGTCGACTTGCCACTGCCCGTGGCGCCCTTCACGACCCAGTGCTCGCCGCGCCGAATTATCCAGTCCAACCCGCGCAACACCGGGCGCCATTCGCGGAACAAATCGACGTTGCGCAGTTCCACCAAGACGGGCGCGAGCTTGCCTGTGGACTCATGCTTGTCTGTGGACTCTGTCTTGCCTGTGGAATCAGGCTTGCCTGTGGAATCAGGCTTGATTGTGGGAGCGAGCTTGCTCGCGACTCTTCCTGTAGGAGCTAGCTTGCTCGCGACTGTCGGCAGCAAGCTGCCTCCCACAAAGCTGGCTTTATTGGAGCTATCCACATTCTTGTGGGAACTATCCAGACTCTTGTGGGAGCCATCCGATCCCTTGTGGAAGCTACCCAAGCTCTTGTGGGAGCGAGCTTGCTCGCGACTCCCCACATCCTCCACCACCACCCTGCCTTTCTCCACCCGCGCCCGCCGTGTGAACCCAGCCGGCATCTCTTCATCGCGATGCGTGGTGATGACCACGGTGCAGCGCCTGCGCAGCAACACGCGCAGGGCAGCCTGCACGGCGCGGCGATGTGCGCCGTCCAGACCGTTGAACGGCTCATCCAGCAACAGCAGCGCCGGCTTCGCCACCCACGCCCGCGCCAGCAGCACGCGCCGACGCTCGCCATAGGAAAGCTCGAGGAAGCGGCGCCGTTCGAGTTTTTTCAAACCGAACAAAACTACCGCCCGGCTGACCTCGGCAGACTCGGCGCGCGTCAGCTCTCGCAACGGGATATCGGTGCGATCGAACCCCGTGCCGATGACCTCGCGCAGGCGCAAGTTCCAATCGCGGCGGGCATAACGGTCCTGATGTTCACCGGACACATGCAGCACGCGAGGCAGGGCGTCGAGCGCATCCACTTCCCCGCCGGCAGCGTCCACCCACTTCAATCCATCGCCCGCACGGCGCCGCTTGCCCACCGGCGTCGGCCAACGTTCGCCCGCCAGCAGTTTGCACAACTGCGTCTTGCCGGCGCCATTGCCACCTTCCAGCACCCAGCGTTCGCCGGGTGCAATGCTCCAGCGTACGCCACGCAGTATGGGACACTCACCCAACAACAGATGCACGCCGTCGAACACCGCACCCAACGCCACACCACTCATGGTGCCGGCATCCCGAAGCGGCGATGATCCGGCCCGCGATCCTGCGGCGCTACACCAATACAAACCGCACGCCCCTCTTGCACCAGCTTCAACAGATGGGCCAGCAAGGAATAGCGCGCCCAGCCATGCATGGCCACGGAAACATCGTCGTAGGCCACCGGCAGCAGTTCTTCCACAGGCACGGGGCCGGCCGCCGCCACCGCAGCGAGTGCAGCGAGAACCTTGTCTTCACGCTTCAAGCGATGCGCCACGAGCGCGGCGAGGTTCGCGTGGGGGTCCGTGATGAGTCCGCCATGCCCGGGGGCGATGGCGCGCAAGGGCAAAGGCTGCAATCGCGCGAGCGAGGCGAGGTATTCGCCCATGTCGCCGTCGGGCGGCAGGATGACCGGCGTGACGCCCTGCAGAACGTGGTCCCCGGTGAACAGCACACCGCCCTCGGGCCACCACACGCACAGGTGATTGGAAGCGTGGCCGGGCGTCGCCAGCAACTGCACTTCGCCGACATCCGTCTCCAGCACATAGCCGTCTTCCGGCACGATCTCCGGAACGAAGGTCGGGTCCTGGTAAGCACCGTGTCGCGCCAGGCGCCCGATTCGCGGCGCGCCCGTGCGCTCATGCAGCCAGGCCGCCAGCGGCGAGTGGTCGCCATGGGTGTGGGTGACGATGATGCCGCGCACGGGGCGGCCAGCGATGGCGGCAAGCAAGGCCTCGCCGTGTTCAGGCATGGCCGGGCCCGGGTCGATGACCCACACCTCGCGGCCGCCCAAGAGGTACGTGTTCGTACCCGGACCGGTCATGGGGCCGGCGTTGGGCACCACCAGTCGCTGCAGTCCTGGGGTCAACAGCGAAGGCTCGCCCGCGGTAAACCGCCCCGGCTCTGCCAGAGGCCTGCGCCCCACTCCCATGCTCATCGAATTTTCCACTCCGGCGGACGCCCCACCACGACGCAAGCTGAAGCTTAAGGGTATCATCAGGGATGTCCGGGCCCGGGGGGGGCCCACTGCGGAGAATCACACCATGTTCCGTCCCGTCGCTCGTCTCGCCCTGCCGGTCTTCGGCGCCCTGCTCCTTGCTGCCCCGCTCGCCCAGGCGGCCTGCCCCTACCCGAAGGCGCCCAGTGCCCTGCCGGACGGTGCCACCGCTTCCAAGGACGAAATGATGGCCGGCAAGGCCTCGATCACGCAGTTCAACGCCGACGTGGAGGCCTACAACGCTTGCCTCGACACCGAACTGCAGGCGCAGTTGGCGGACGCTTCGCTGACGGACGACCAGAAGAAGAACCTGCAGTCCATGTCGAATGCCAAGCATGACGCCGCCGTGGACGAACTGACCGCGCTCGCCGCCCGTTTCAACGAGCAGGTGAAGGCCTACAAGGCCAAGGTCGCGGCGGCCGCCCCCGCCAAGTGAGCCGATGAGGCCTCCCTCGCCGCCGGCACCTGAAGCGGCCCTGGCCGCGATGCTGGCGGCGCTGGGGCCTGCCAAGGCTGGTCCCGAAAACGCCCGCGCAGCGTCGGCTGGTGGGCGTTTGCTCGTGGGTGCCGTTCTCGCTGAACGGGACCAGCCCCCGTTCGACCGCGTCATGATGGACGGCATCGCCGTCAGTGCCGCGGCACTTGCCGCCGGTCAGCGCCGTTTCCGCATCGCGGGCGTCGCTGCGGCCGGCCATGCCCCGCCGCCACTCACCGCCGCCACGGATGCCATCGAAGCGATGACTGGCGCGGTCTTGCCGACAGGCGCCGATTGCGTCATTCCGGTCGAAGAACTCACCCGCTTTGACGACCATCTGTTGGTCAGCGAAGCGGCAGCCACTGCTGCCCACTCGGGCCAGAACATCCACCCGCGCGGCAGCGACTGCCGCGCCGGGACTGAAGTGCTGACGCCACCGCAGCGCCTCGGCGCCGTCGATATCGCCATCGCCACTGGCGCCGGTGCCGCCACGCTCGAAGTACGGCCGCAGCCGCGCATCGCCATCATCTCCACCGGCGATGAACTGGTGGAGTCCGGTGAACCTTTGGCCCCGTGGCAGGTACGGCGTTCGAATGCCCACGCCGTCGCCACTGCGTTGCGCGCGGCTGGGCACGCGCAGCTTTCCGATCACCACTTGCCCGATGACCTGCCAGTGCTGCAAAGCGCACTGGGTGAACTGCTCGCCACCCACGATGTGCTGGTGCTCTCCGGTGGTGTTTCCATGGGCCAGTTCGACCATGTGCCCGCCGCACTGCGCGCGCTCGGCGTGGAGCAGGTGCTGCACCGTATCGCGCAACGTCCTGGCCAACCGCTGTGGTTCGGGCGCGGCCCCTCCGGGCAAGCCGTGTTCGGCCTGCCGGGCAACCCGGTCAGCACTTTCGTCTGCGCCATCCGCTACGTGCTACCGGTGTTGGCCCACCTCGAAGGTGCCAGTGCTCGCCAACGTGGTCTGCCCGTGCAACTGTCCGCACCGGCGAAGACGCTCAAAGTCACGCGCCTCCTGCCGGTCCGTCTCGGCGTGAGTGCGACCGGCCAACTTCTGGCCACTCCGCGTCCGCCAGCGAACTCCGGGGACTTCCTCACGCTGGCCGGTACCACCGGCCTCGTGGAACTGCCGGGCATGGAAGGCCCTCTGCCCGCAGGCACTGTCGTCCCCTACTGGCCTTGGCCAGACAGCGCTTGGCCCGAAGCCGTGACGGCGGACTGAATTCAAGTGAACCCATGACGAACC
>JBEGRA010000266.1:0-4058 GCA_041180705.1 Pseudomonadota bacterium
CTGCTGGAGATCGGCTTTCCCGGATATGCGGTCGGTGGTTTGGCCGTCGGAGAACCCGTCGAGGATCGCGAGCGCGTGCTGGACCATACGCTTCCCTTGCTGCCAAAGGACAAGCCCCGCTACCTGATGGGTGTGGGCTTCCCGGACGACATCGTGGGCGCCGTGGCGCGCGGCATCGACATGTTCGACTGCGTCATCCCCACCCGCCACGCCCGAAACGGCCATCTTTTCACGGCCCAGGGCGTGGTGAATATCCGCAATGCCCGCCACGAAAAGGACCCCAACCCGGTGGAGGAGGGGTGCGACTGCTACACCTGCCGGCACTATTCCCGGGCCTACCTGCGGCACCTGGACAAGTGCGGGGAAATCCTCGGCAGCCGCCTGAATACCCTGCACAACCTCGCCTACTACCAGCGCCTCATGAAGGGCATCCGCGCCGCCATCGAGGCCGGAACCCTGGCCGAATTCGCCCGTGGCCTGCCGCCGCGGGGCGCTATGGCATAATTGCGGTTTCACGTTACCCACACTTTCCGGGAAAACCATGGACTTCTTCATCTCGACCGCCCACGCCCAGGCCGCCGGCGCCGCTGGCCAGCCCTCGGCTCTCATGTCCTTCGCGCCGCTGGTCCTCATCTTCGTGGTGTTCTACTTCCTGCTCATCCGCCCGCAGGCGAAGAAGGCCAAGGAACATCGCGAGATGGTCGCCAAGCTGCAGGGTGGCGACGAGGTGATCACTGCCGGCGGTCTGGCCGGCAAGGTCATCGAGGCAGGCGAAACCTTCGTTACGCTCGAAATCGCCAAGGACGTGCACGTGAAGGTGCAGCGTTTCCAGGTCACGCAGGTGCTGCCGAAGGGCAGCCTGAAGGGCTGAACGAATGAGCGTGTTCCCGCGCTGGAAGACCATCCTCGTGGTGGTGGTGTTGCTGCTGGGCGCTCTCGTCGCCCTGCCCAACGTCTATGGTGAGGCTCCGGCCCTGCAGTTGTCTCGCAAGGACCGTGCGGCCTTCACCGACGCCAGCGTGGCGGAATACACCGCTCTGCTTGCTGCCGCGGGTGTCACGCCCGAGGCCGGGTATGTGGATAGCGGCCGCTTGATCATTCGCTTGAACGATGTGCCGGCACAGTTGCGCGCCAAGGCCGCAGTGGAGGCCGCCCACCCGAACCAGTTCGCCATCGCCACCACGTTTGCCTCGCGCATGCCCGCGTGGCTGCGTGGGCTGGGCCTGAAGGCCATGCCGCTGGGTCTCGACCTGCGCGGCGGCATTTACCTGGTCTATGAAGTGGACGTCGACGGCGCAGTTACCCAGGCGCTGGCGCGCTACGAGCGTGACGTGCGCACCGCGTTGCGCGAGAAAGACCTGCCCTATCTGTCGGTGGAAGCCATCGAAGACGGCAAGGGGGTCGAGGCCCGTCACGGCGTGAAGGTGGTCCTGCGCGACACTGGCAGCATCGCCGCCGGTCGCAAGGCCGTCGAAGCCATCGACCGCGACCTCGTCTGGACGGATGCGCTGGTGGCTCCCGCCGCCGGTGGCGCACCCGAAGCCACCTTGACGGCGTTGTTGACGCCTGCGCAAATCAAGGCGCGTCAGGACTTCGCCATCCAGCAGAACATCGTCGCGCTGAACAACCGTGTGAACAGCCTCGGCGTGTCCGAGGCCGTGGTGCAGCGCCAGGGCCAGAACCGCATCGCGGTGCAGTTGCCTGGCGTGCAGGACGCCTCCGAGGTCATCCGCATTCTCGGCAAGGTGGCCACGCTGGAATTCCGCCTGGGCGACACCCTGAACAGCCCCATCGAAGCGAAGCGCACCGGACGCGCGCCCATCGGCACCAAGCTGTACAGCGATCGCAGCGGGCAGCCCGTGCTGCTGAAGCGCGAGCTCATCCTCACCGGCGACCAGCTCACCGATGCCACCTCGGCCATGCAGAACGGCGAGCCGGCGGTGTCCGTGAAGCTCGACAGCCGCGGTGGCGAGGAAATGCTTCGCACCACGCGTGAAAACCTCGGCAAGCCGATGGCGGTGGTGTTCATCGAACGCGAACGCGTCCTCGAAGACCAGGGCGGCCAGAAGGTGGCCGTCGACCGCGTGAAGGAAGAGGTCATCTCGCTGGCCACCATCCGCGGCGTGTTCTCCAACCAGTTCGAGATCACGGGCATCAGCCTGCAGGAAGGCCAGGAACTGGCCAAGCTGTTGCGTGCCGGTGCCCTCGCGGCGCCCATCTTCATCGTCGAGCAGAAGCTCGTGGGCCCGAGCCTCGGCCAAGACAACATCGACCGCGGTGTGCGCGCGCTCGAAATCGGCCTGGGCGTGGTGTTCCTGTTCGTCGCCTTCTACTACCGTGGCTTCGGCCTGGTGGGCTGCGCGGTGCTGCTGGCCAACGTCGTGTTGCTCGCCGCCCTGCTCACCATCACCCGCGCCGCGCTCTCGCTGCCTGGCATCGCGGGCATGGTGCTTACGGTAGGCATGGCGGTGGACGCCAACATCCTCATCTACGAGCGCATCCGCGAAGAACTGCGGCTGGGCATGTCGCCACGGGCCGCCATCAACGCGGGCTTCGATGGTGCGTTCAGTTCCATCTTCGACGGCAACATCACCACGCTCATCGCGGGTGTCGTGTTGTTCGTGTTCGGTTCGGGTCCCGTCAAGGGCTTTGCGGTGGTGCTGTGCCTCGGCATCGTCACTTCGATGTTCACGGCGCTCACGGGCAGCCGTGCACTCATCGAAGCGGTATGGGGTCGGCGCAAGAACCTCACCAGCCTGTCCATCTGAGCGGGGAGCACGGCAATGGAATTTTTCAAGAAAGTCACCAAGTTCCCCTTCATGGCGCAGCGGAAGGTCTGGTACGGCCTGTCTTCCGTGCTCGTGGTGGGCTCCATCGTCCTCACGCTGCTTAACGGGTTGAATCTGGGTATCGACTTCACCGGTGGTGTGGTGGTGGAGTACAACTACTCCCGCTCCGCGGACCTCGAGGCTACACGCCAGTCGCTGCACACGGCGGGTTTCCCGGATGTCGCCGTGCAGAGTTTCGGCACCGACCGCGACGTGCTGGTGCGCCTGCCGCCTGTGCCGCAGGGTCAGAAGGCCGAAGACATCACCAACCGCGTCACCGCCGCCGTCAAGGCAGTAGATGCGGGAGCCGAGTTGCGCCGTACCGAAGTGGTGGGGGCCCAGGTCGGCGAGGAACTCGTGAGCAAGGGCCTCCAGGCGCTGGCCATCACGCTCCTGCTCATCATGCTTTACGTGTGGATGCGCTTCGAATGGAAGTTCGGCGTGGGCGCCGTGCTGGCCGCCCTGCACGACCCCATCCTGGTGGTGGGCGTGTTTGCGGCTACCCGCATGACGTTCGACCTGTCCGTTCTGGCGGCCATTCTCGCGGTCATCGGCTACTCGCTGAACGACACCGTGGTGGTGTTCGACCGCGTGCGTGAACGTTTCCTGTCCATGCGCAAGGCCACCCCGCATGAAATCATGGACGTGGCCATCAACGAGACGCTGTCGCGTACGGTCATCACCTCGGGTACCACCTTGCTGACCGTCATCGCCCTGTTCGCGCTCGGCGGGGAGACGCTGCGCGGCTTCGCCGCTGCCCTCATCGTCGGCATCGTGGTCGGCACGTACTCGTCCATCTTCGTCGCCGCCGGCGTATCGCTCGACTTGGGTCTCACCCAGGAAGACCTGCTGCCGTCCGAGAAGAAGCAGGCGGTCGACGACCTCCCGTGACCGCCATGGAACTGCTCGCCGACCCGCAAGCCTGGTTGAGTTTCATCACGCTGGCCGTGCTGGAAATCGTCCTCGGCATCGACAACATCATTTTCCTGTCCATCCTGGTCGGCAAGTTGCCGCAGGAACAGCAGCACCGGGCTCGCATTCTGGGCCTGGGGCTGGCCATGGTGACCCGCATCGGGTTGCTGTTCAGCATCACCTGGCTCATGTCGCTCACCGCGGACCTCTTCACGCTGCCCGCGCAGCTTTCCGGGCAGGGCATCTCCGGACGCGACCTCATCCTCGCCGGTGGTGGTTTGTTCTTGCTGGTCAAGAGCGTCATGGAAATCGACGCCA
>JBEGRA010000267.1:0-3589 GCA_041180705.1 Pseudomonadota bacterium
CACTGCCCGGGTCCAGATAGAGCATGTCCCCGGCCGGCAGCAAGTCGGTCACGGCCTCGAGCATCGCCGCCTGGTCCATGCGTTCCAGCGTCGGGTTCTTCAACAACACGATATCCAGAGCGCCGTTCGGGTGGGCACGCGCATCTTCCCAGCCCCGCCGCAGGCCTTTCAGCAAATGGGCCAAGCGCTCCACGAACTGCGGGTCGTTCAGCCGGCTTTCCCGAACATACAAGCCGTCCTCGAGGGAAACCACGCCGAAATCATCGGGCTTGAACACCGTGAAGTCGTCGGCCCGCTCCTGCCGGTCGAACACGTGGCGGTATTCGTTGTAGATCTCACCGGTGATGCAGTCCACCTGCCCTTTGATGAGCGGTGCCACGGAGACACCGCGCTCCACGAAGCGGACCGACGCGCGCGGACCCGCGACGGCTCGCAGCATCCTCTCGACCACCAACCGGTCCTCCGGACGCCCGGTAGCCACCATTCGCCCCACGACATCCCGCAGTTCGGTAATCCCCGACTCGACACGGCAGATGAGACGCACGGAAGGCGCCGTGAAGATCTGCCCGATATTGATGATGGGATCAGGCCGACCGGGAAACCGTGTGGCCGCCGTAAAGGTATCGACCACGACATCCGCCTTGCCGTCGTACAGCGCCTCCACGGCTTCCTGCCCGGGGGCACCCTGCAGCGTGACGACTTCAAGGCGTTGGTCCGAGAAATAGCGCTTCTTGTCCGCCACGTAGAAACCGGCGAACTGGGCCTGATGGATCCATTCGAGCTGCACCCGCAGCTTCGGCAAGCTTTCCACCGCAGCAGCATTGGGCGACCCCAGCACCAGCAGCGGCAAAAGCAGCATCGACAGCAGCGCGGTTTTCCACTTCATCGGACAGTACTCCCCCCGAGGCCCACTCCCCGCGGCAGTCGGGAATGAGTCTAAGCCAGTTTCAAGACACTGGAAGTTCGTCGGTTGTAGAATGAGGAAAGCGTTGCCCTTGCAGACCAGTCACCCGGCAAGGGCCCGGGACCGGGAGTCCAGACCATGTCGAACCGTCATCACCTCTCTTTCAAAGGCCTCCAAGCCCTCGCAGCCGTTGTCGCCCTCGCCGGCGCGCCGCTGGCGCTGGCCGCCGAAGCCACTTACCCGCAGCCGCTCCCGCTGGAACCGGTGCCGGCCAGTTCGTCGCTGCCCTCCAGCTACCCCGACAGCTGGGTGCTGGTCCACGACTTCAACTTCAACAGCATCATCGACGGCCGTGCCGCCATCGTCGACGTCATGGCGCCGGACACGAACCTGAAGGGTCAGATTCCCGTCGCGCAATTCGGCACGGTCATCGCGTCCACGAAGCGCCCGGAGATCTACACCGGCGACACCTTCTATTCCCGCATGACCCGCGGCGAGCGCACGGACGTGGTCACCATCTGGGACAAGGCCTCTTTGGCCCCCAAGGGCGAAATCGTGCTGCCGGGCAACAAGCGCGGCCAGATGGTCACCATCAAGAACGGCTTCCAGCTGGTGAACGATGAAAAGTGGCTGCTGGTGTTCGGCTTCACGCCGGGCGCCTCGGTGTTCGTCGTGGACCTCGAGGCCCGCAAGGTGCTGAACGAAGTGGCCATCCCGGGCTGCTCCATGATGTACCCGACCGGCCAGCGCAGCTTCTCCACGCTGTGCGCGGACGGCACGCTCAGCACCATCACGCTCGATGCTGCGGGGCAGGCCGCGAACACCGTCACCTCGGCGCAGCCGGTGAACGACCTCGACCACGACCCCATGTTCATGATGCCTGCCATGGTTGGGCGCACGGCCTGGTTCGCCACCTTCAAGGGCAACCTGCACGGCTTCGACCTTTCGGGTACCACCGCCCGCGACCTCGGCACCTTCCCGCTGGGTACTGCGCCCGGCGCCGCCCCCGAATGGCGCCCGGGCGGTTGGCAGGTGGTCACCTCCGACAAGGCCGGCCGCGTTTACGTGCTGATGAACCCGGCCGGTCGTGACGGCAGCCACAAGGACGGCGGCACGGATGTCTGGGTGATGGACCCGGTGAAGCGCGTACTGGTGCAGCGAATCACGCTCGAAACGCCGGGCGTGTCCATCGAAGCCACGCGCCAGGTTCAGCCGCGGCTCGTCGTGGCCCGCGCCGACGGCGCTTTGGACATCTATGACGTGGCCAGCGGCAAACTGGAACGCAGCCTCGGTGGCGCCATCACGTTCAGCCCGATGACGATGTCCGCGTTCCAGTGAACGGCATGCTCGTTTCGCAAACCTTGCTCTGGATTGCCGTACTGGTACTGGGCGTAGCGGTGGCGGCGCTCGCCCGGCAAATCGGCGTCCTGCACGAACGCATTGCGCCGGCCGGAGCACTCACCCTGCACCAGCACGTGAACGTGGGCGACGCCATTACGCCCATGGAATTCACCGCGCTCGATGGCCGCAAGGTGGCTGTGGGTGGTGCGCAAGGCCGCAGCCAGCTGCTTTTCTTCGTCTCGCCGGACTGCCCGGTGTGCAAGTCGCTGCTGCCGGTGTTCAAGTCCGCGGCCCACGCCGAAAAGACCTGGCTCGACGCCGTGCTGGCGAGCGACGGTAACGAAGCCGAACAGCGCCGCATGGTGAGCTCGCTGGGCCTGGAAGGCTTCCCGTTCGTGCTGAGCGAACGCCTGGGCCGCACTCTCGGCGTCGCCAAACTTCCCTACGCCGTCCTGCTGGACGAGCAGGGCAAGGTGGCATCACTCGGGCTCGTGAACACCCGCGAACATCTCGAAAGCTTGTTCGAAGCCAAGGAGCGCGGCGTGGCCTCGCTTCAGGACTACCTCTCTACCCGTTCCAAGGAGGCCTGAACCATGGCCCGCATCGACCGTCTGGCGGAAAAGTTCACGCGTGGCGTGGCCCGCAACACCTCCCGCCGCAGCGTCCTCACCTGGCTCGGCAGTGCCCTCACCGGCGCCGCCCTCTTTCCGGTGCTGCCGGTGTCGCGTGCCATGGCAGGCAGCCACGGCGGCGGTGCCGCGATGCCGCCCCAGACCTCGGGCAACCCGCAGGACCCGGGCGATCGCACGCAGTGCGACTACTGGCGCTACTGCGCCATCGACGGTTTCCTGTGCAGCTGCTGCGGCGGCACCGTGAACCAGTGCCCGCCGGGCACCGAGATGTCGCCCATCACCTGGATCGGCACCTGCATCAACCCGGCGGACAAGCGCGCTTACATCATCAGCTACAACGACTGCTGCGGTAAATCGTCGTGCGGGCGCTGCCTGTGCAACCGCAACGAAGGGGACCGCCCCATGGTTCGGCCGCAGTCGAACAACGACATCAACTGGTGCGTGGGCGCGCAAAGCAGCGTCTACAACTGCTCCACCGCCGTCATCATCGGCGTGGCGCAAGAGGCCAAGTAATGCCGCAACGGTTCCCGATGCGTTGGCGCTTTGCCGGTCTGGTGCTGGGCGGCTTGGTTGTCGCACCGGGAGCGAATGCGGCAGACGGTGCCGCGCTGTTCCAGCACTGTGCAGCCTGCCACTTGCCCTCGGGTGCCGGCGTACCGGGTACGTATCCACCGCTGGCGGCGGACTTCCGGGCGCAGGCGGTCACACCCGA
>JBEGRA010000268.1:0-3790 GCA_041180705.1 Pseudomonadota bacterium
GCAGCCGGGCAAGCTGTCCTGGGGCCGGCAGGATTGGTGGCCGCTGTGGGCCGCGGAGCATCAGGCAGCGCGTGAAGGCGTGGTGCTCATGGACATGTCGTTCATGGGCCGATTCCTCGTGCAGGGCCGCGATGCGGGCGCTTGCCTCAATCGCATTTCCGCGAATCAGGTGGACGGTGCCGTCGAGACCATCACCTACACCCAGTGGCTCAACGAGCGCGGTTTGCTGGAGGCGGACCTCACCGTGGCGAAGCTGGCCGAGGACCGGTTCATGGTCATCGCCACGGACACGGCGGTGCGGCACGTCGAGACGTGGCTGCGTCGGCACATTCCCGCCTCGGCTCATGCCTTCGTCACCGACTTGGGCGGTGCCTACGCGCAGTTGAATCTTCAGGGGCCGCGCTCGCGCGAGTTGCTTCAGGCGGTTACCACGACAGACCTGTCGAATGCGGCTTTCCCGTTCCGCACCTTCCGCGAGATTGATATCGGCTTCGCGCGTGTCCTGTGTGCTCGCCTTACCTATGTAGGTGAACTCGGCTATGAGCTGCACATTCCCGTCGAACAGGCCGTGCATGTTTACGATCGTCTCGTCGCCGCGGGTGCGGCCTTCGGCTTGCGTCACGCGGGCCTGAAGGCTCTGTCGAGCCTGCGCATGGAAAAGGGCTATCGCGACTACGGCCATGACCTCGACAACACCGATGGACCGTTGGAAGCTGGCCTCGGCTTCGCGCTGGATTTCGCCAAGCCGGAAGGCTTCATCGGGCGTGAAGCCGTGCTCGCTGCCCGTGCAGCGGGCCCTTTGTGTCGCCGGTTGTGTTTGGTGCAGGTACTGGATTCAGCCCCGCAACTGTTCCATGGCGAGGTCGTGCTGCGCGATGGCATCCCGGTGGGCTACGTGCGTGCGGCCTCGTACGGGCACACGCTGGGCGGCGCGGTGGGGCTGGCGATGATCGAGCCGGGAGCCCGGCCAGCGCTCGGCTTGCCGGCACCGGTGCCGGTCGATGCCGCCTATCTGGAAAGCGGTAGCTGGGAAGTGGAAATTGCCGGTAGCCGCTTCCCGGCGAAAGCGTCGCTGCGCCCGCTCTACGACCCGACCATGGCGCGCATCAAGGCCTGAGGCGCGCCGCGTCCCTCAGAGGTCGCCGGCGACCGCTTGCAGGGCCGCCAGCGCGGCCAGCGCCGCCGTTTCCGTGCGCAGCACGCGCGGGCCCAGCGACAGGTCCTGAAAACCCGCCAGCAACGCCGCTTCCCGTTCCTGTGGCGCCAGGCCGCCTTCCGGGCCGATGAGCAAGGTGGCGGCGCGCAGCGCTGGCAAGTCGCGGGCCCGGGTAGTCGAGCCCGGGTGCAACAGGAAGCGGGCTTCATCAGCCACGGCGGGCTGTGCCAGCCACTTCAGCAGCGGCTGCGGCGGCAGGACTGCCGGCAACCATGCCCGGCCGCTCTGTTCGCAGGCGGCGGCGACAACGCCCTGCCAATGCTGCAGGCGCTTGGCCGCTTGGCTCGCATCCAGTTTCACGACGCTTCGTTCCGTCAGCACCGGCACGATGCAAGCGACGCCCAGTTCAGTGGCTTTCTGCATGACGAGGTCCATGCGTTCGCCGCGCGAGACCCCTTGCACCAGCGTCAGGCGGAGCGGTGATTCGCGATCCACTGTCATGGGGGCGGTGGCGTCGACGGTGACTGCTGCACCGCGCACGCCGGTGATACGCGCCGTGGACTCCTGCCCGAGGCCATCGAAAAGCACCACTTCCTCGCCCACCGTCAGGCGCAGCACCCGCGCTACGTGCGCCGCGGCACCCGGGGGCAGGTCGAATGTGCCGCCGCCCGTCGGCAGGCCGGGCGCCAGCACGCGGATGGTTCTCATGCGGCGTCACTCGCGATGAGGTCCACGCACTCGGCAGCCACTTCGCCCAGGAAGCGAATCTCTTCGGGCGTGATGACGTAGGGCGGCATGAAATACAGCACCGTGCCGAGTGGACGAAGCAGCGCACCGCGAGAGAGGGCATGGCGATGGGCTCGCAAGCCGCGTCGTTCCTCGAAAGGCCAGCCCTGGCGGGTAGCTTTGTCGCGAACGACTTCGATGGCGAGGATCATGCCCGTCTGGCGAATCTCCGCCACGTTCGGATGGTCCGCGAGGCCGGCCACCGCCGTGGCCATGTGCGCAGCCGTCGTGCGGTTGCGCTCGATCCAGGGTTCGTTCTCGAACATGCGCAAGGTGGCACGTGCCACCGCACAGGCGAGGGCATTACCCGTATAGCTGTGCGAATGCAGGAAGGCGGTCTTGCGCGCGTAGTCGTCGTAGAACGCGCCATAGACCTGCTCGGTGGTCATGACGACGCTCAGCGGCAGCCAACCGCCCGTCAGGCCTTTGGACAAGCACAGGAAATCGGGCCGGATGCCTGCCTGTTCGCAGGCAAACAACGTCCCCGTACGCCCGAAGCCCACGGCAATCTCGTCGGCGATCAGGTGAACCCCGTGCGCGTCGCAAGCGGCACGCAGCAGGCGCAGGTATTCCGGGTCGTGCATGCGCATGCCGCCGGCACACTGCACGAGCGGCTCCACGATGACGGCAGCCACTTCGTCTGCATGGCGTGCGAGCGCGGCTTCCATGTGCGCGAACATCTTGCGGGCGTGTTCGGCGGGTGTGCTGCCCGGTTCACGATGGAAGGCGTCGGGTGAGGGTACGGTGATGACTTCGAGCAGCAGCGGACGATAAGTGTCCTTGAACAGGTCGACATCGCCCACGGCAAGGGCGCCCAGCGTTTCACCGTGGTAGCTGTTCGACAGCGTGATGAAGCGTGTCTTGCGCGGGCGCCCCGTGTTGCGCCAGTAATGGAAGCTCATCTTCAGCGCCACCTCGATGGCGGCACTGCCGTTGTCCGCATAGAAGCAACGCGTGAGGCCGGGCGGGGCCAGTCGCACGAGGCTCTCCGAAAGCTCGACGATGGGCTCGTGCGTGAAGCCCGCCATGATGACGTGCTCGAGCGTGGCCGCCTGCTCCTGGGCGGCCTTCACCAGCGTGGGGTGGCAATGGCCGAACAAGTTCACCCACCAGCTGCTCATGGCGTCCAGCACGCGACGACCGTCGTGCAGTTCGAGCCACACACCCTCGGCACGGCGTACCGGCAGCAAGGGCAGCGACTCATGGTCCTTCATCTGCGTGCAGGGATGCCACACGGTGGCGAGGTCGCGGCGGACGAGGTCGGCACCGCTGGGGTTGGCGGCTGGGAAAGTCGGGCTGCTCATGCGCGGATTCTATCCCGCGCCTGCGTTAAGCTGCCGGCATGGTTGCTGCGGTACAAACGGTGGATGTCGGGACTGGCCTGCTGGCGGGGGTCCGGCTGGTCCCTTCACCGCACCAGGATGCCCGCCCGCCGGGAGCGACGCTGTCGTTGGTGGTCGTGCATGGCATCAGCCTGCCGCCGGGGGAATTCGGTGGCCCGTTCATCGATGCGCTGTTCACGGGCTGCTTGCCCGCCGCCGCACACCCGTATTTCGCCACGGTGGCCGGGCTGCGCGTCTCGGCGCACTTGTGCATCGCCCGCGATGGCACGGTGACGCAGTACGTGCCATTCCATCGCCGTGCCTGGCATGCCGGCGCCTCTTCCTGGCGGCATCGTGTGGCCTGCAACGACTATTCGGTGGGCATCGAATTGGAAGGCGCCGACGAGATTGCCTACACAGCCGCGCAATACACCCAGTTGGCGCAGGTGCTGGCCGCCTTGCGGTCGGCTTATCCGCAGCTGGTGGATGTGGCCGGGCATAGCGATGTGGCGCCCGGCCGGAAGAC
>JBEGRA010000269.1:0-12261 GCA_041180705.1 Pseudomonadota bacterium
TGCTTTCATGCATCTCCACCGCTTCGGCGATGTCACGCAGCACCATCGGCTGCATGGCTTCCTCGCCGCTGTCGAAAAAATCCGCCTGCCGCTGCACGATGCAGCGCGCCACCTTCAGCAAAGTTTCGTTGCGGATCTCGAGGCTGCGCAGCAGCCAGCGGGCTTCCTGCAACTGCGTGCGCAGCGGCGCGTGGTCCGCGGCGCGCGTCAGGTAGCCGGCGTATTGCTCGTTGACGCGCACTTTGGGCAGGGCGCCCGGGTTCAGGTCGACCTGCCAGCGGCCTTCCAGTCGGTGCACGTACACGTCGGGCACCACGTATTCAGGTTCCGGCGTGTGGATGGCGTTGCCGGGCCGCGGGTTACAGGCGCGCACCAGCGCCACGGCCTGTTCCAGCTCCGCATCCGTGGCGCGGGTTTGCCGGCGGAGCATGGCCAACTGCTGGTTGGCCACGAGTTCCAGATGGTGCAGGGCGATATCGCGTGCGAGCGCCAAACCCGGGGTGTCGGGCGCCAGTTGCGCCAACTGCAGCGCGATGCACTCGCCCGGCGAACGGGCCGCCACGCCCGGGGGATCGAAGGCCTGCACCAGCAGCAGCACTGCTTCGGCTTCGTCAGGATCGGCCTCGGGGAACTCCGGGTGGACGACGGCGCAAACTTCTTCCAGCGTGTCGCGGAGGTAGCCGTCGTCGTCGACCGCGTCGATGAGCGCGCGCCCCAGCGCCGCCTTGCGCGGATCGAGCCGCGTCATTTCCAGTTGCCACAGCAGGTGGTCGCGCAGTGTCTTGCCGGCCGGGTCGGACAGGTCCTGGTCGCGGTCGTCGGGGCCCGACCAAGGCGTTTCGCTTGCCGCGGCCGTTGGGCCTTCATCCCAGTCGCAGTTCTCGGCCAAGCCTTCCGAGTCCGTGGCGTCGGTGATGGCGCCATCGCGGCCGTCTTGCAGTTCGCTGGGTTCGCCGTCGCTATCGGCGCCGCTCGAGCTTTCCGACGCTGACGTGCGCACTTCGGATAACGGCACTTCGAGGCCGAAATCCGGCTCGTCGTCGGCCTCGAGCATCACGTTCGATTCGAGCGTCTCGCGAATCTGCTGCTGCAAGTCGAGCGCATTCAGTTGCAGCAGCCGGATGGCTTGCTGCAGCTGAGGGGTCATGGTCAGCTGTTGGCCGAGACGGAGTTGCAGGGAGGGCTTGAGCATCGTCCGTCAGTGTCTCGCGCGGGGCAGGTAAGGCTCTGCGCGCGGCGTCACATCCTGAAGTCCTGACCGAGGTAGACGGAGCGCACTTCCGGGTTCGCGAGGATTTCCTCCGCCGTGCCCGAGGCGATGACCGCCCCCTGATTGACGATGTAGGCCCGTGAACAGATGCCGAGCGTTTCGCGCACCTGGTGGTCCGTGATGAGGACGCCGATGCCGCGGTCGCGCAGGTGGGCGACGATGCGCTGGATGTCAGCCACCGACACGGGATCGACGCCGGCGAAGGGCTCGTCCAGCAGGATGTACTGCGGGTCTGCTGCCAGCGCGCGCGCAATTTCCACGCGGCGCCGTTCGCCGCCTGACAGGCTCTGGCCGAGGTTGTCGCGCAGATGGCTGATGTGCAGTTCTTCGAGCAGCGTCTCGAGCCGTTGCCGGCGCGCCTCGGTGTCGAGACCCGGGCGCGTCTCGAGGACGGCGAGCAGGTTGTCGGCAACGCTCAGGCGCCGGAACACCGACGGTTCCTGCGGCAAGTAGCCGACGCCGGCCCGGGCCCGCAAGTGCATCGGGAGTGTGGTGAGGTCGCGTTCGCCCAGCGTGACGCTGCCGCCGTCGCAGGGCACGAGTCCGACGATCATGTAGAACGCCGTGGTCTTGCCGGCGCCGTTGGGGCCGAGCAGGCCGACGATTTCCCCGGGGCTCACGCTGAGCGAGATGTCCTTCACCACCTGCCGCGCCTTGTAGCGCTTGCTGAGGCCGGTCGCCTTCAGGCTGGCGGTCATGGCGGGCCGTCCTTGGGGCGCTCAGGTAATTTCGCGCCCGGAGCATCGCCCAGAGTGCCGGGCTGGATGGTGATGCGCACGCGCTCCGCCGATTGCTCGCCCGGGTTCGCCAGCACGCGTTGGTCACGGAGCCCGTAGACCAGCGTGCGGCCGGTGATTTCATTGGCCCCGTCGGACAAAGTGGCGGATTCGCTGAGGCGGACGGTACCCGCGGCCAGGTCGTAGTCGATCTTCCCGGCGGCACCCTGCACTTGCCGCGGCTTGCCGCCGGGCGCGGTGGCCGGGCGCTGCTGCGAAAAGGTGGCGGGGCTGCCGTTGATGACGGCGCGCGTCAGGGTGTTGTTGCGGAAATCCACCGTGGCCTCGTCGCTGGTGAGCGTGCCGTCCGCCGTGGTGATCTTCACCTTGCCGTGGAAGGTCCATTGGCTGTTGTCGAAATTGAGGCCTGTCGCCAGCGCCTCCGCGGCCTCGACGCGCAGCACGCCCTGCGACAGACGGATTTCGCGGAAGCGGAGCGAATTGTTCTTGTAGTCGAAGTCCGAAGACGCCGCGTCGAGGGAGATGGGCTGGCTGGACCGCGCCTTGGGCTCGGCCGCGGAGGCCGCGCAAGCCAAAGCGGGCAGCAGCACGGCACAGAGCGTGGCCGCGAGGGGCTTGCGCCAGAGGTTACTGTTCGAATGTGCCATGGAGTGCCGATTCTAGCCGTAGCGTCCCGGCCTTCATATCGGCCGTGAGCCCCAGTGCCGCGAGGGCATGCGGGCCGAAGTGGATGGTGACCGGTGCCGGGGTCGTGGCCCGTTCGCGTTCCAGGTCCACCGCGAGGCGGTTGGTGGAGATTCTGGGGGAGAGGGCCTCGTGTCGGGCAACGGGTTGCAGGAGGACGTCGCCCGAGAGCAGCAAGCGGCGACCGCCAGCGGGCAGGTGCCCCTGACGGGCCTCCAGACGCCACGCGTCCGCAGCCCCGGGGTGGTAGAGCGCGCGGACCGAGTGGAGGTCGATTTCGCGGCTGCCCGGCGTGGCTTCGCTGGCGGTGGCCGTTTCGATGCGCAGACGCCATCGACCGTCCGGTCCGGTTTCCTCCAGCACGGCATCGCGCAGACTGTAGGCGGGAGCGGTCAGTTCGCTGCGGTTGGCGTCGGGCGAGCTTTCCGGGCGGTAGCCCCACCAAGCGGTGAGAGCGGCCAGTACGCCGAAGCCGCCCAATGCGGCTGCCTGGCGCCAGCGACTGGTGCTCACGTGGCCGCCTCGCGGCGTACGGCCAGCAAGGCATCGCAGAGTTGGCGCACGGCACCCTGCCCGCCCGGCAGCGTGGTGACGTGGTGGGCGGCCGCCAGCACTTCGGGGTGGGCGTCCGCGACGGCCACGGCGAGTCCGACGGCCGCCATGAGTGGCAGGTCGGTAGTGTCGTCGGTGATGCAGGCGACCGCGGCCAGCGGAATGTTCGCTGCCGCAGCGATGTCCTTGACGACCGCCACCTTGTCCGCGACGCCCTGATGCACGGTGGCAATGCCGAGTTCGCGCATGCGGGCGTCCACTGCCGCCGCGCGGCGACCGGACACCACTGCCAACGGCAGTCCGGAGGCTTGCAGCAACTTCAAGCCATGGCCATCGCGGACGTGGAACACCTTCAGCGCCTCGCCTTCGGGGCCGAAGTAGAGTCGTCCGTCCGTGAGCACGCCGTCCACGTCCAGGACCAGCAAGCGGATGCCGGCGAGGGGAGTGCCGTGCGCCTGCGAACGTCCGCCCGGGTTCACATGACCCCCGCGCGGAGCAGGTCGTGCACGTTCAGGGCGCCCACGAGGTGCCCCGTGTCATCCACGACCGGCAAGGCCGTGATGCGGTACTGCTCCATCAGGTTGACGGCATCCGCGGCCAGTGCGGCGGGCAGGATGGCCTTGGGGGCCGGCGTCATCACTTCGTGCATGGTCAGCGTGCGCAGGTCGGGGCCATGGTCCAGCGTGCGGCGCAGGTCGCCGTCGGTGTACACGCCGAGCAGACGCCCGTTGGCATCCGTGACCGCTGTCATGCCGAGGCCTTTGCCCGACATCTCGAGCAGGCCATCGCGTAGCGGTGTTTCGGGTCGCACCGCCGGGATGGCGTCGCCTTTGCGCATGACATCCGCCACATGCAGCAACAGGCGGCGACCGAGACTGCCGCCAGGATGCGAACGTGCAAAATCATCGGCAGTGAAGCCGCGGAGTTCCAGCAAGGCGACGGCGAGGGCGTCGCCCATCGCCAGGGTGGCCGTCGTGCTGGCCGTGGGAGCAAGGTTCAGCGGACAGGCCTCGGCGGCAACGCCTACATCCAGATGCACGGAGGCGGCGGTGGCGAGGGAGGAGGCGGGGTTGCCCGTCAAGGCAACCACTGGAATGCCCAGACGGCGCAGGGTGGGCACGATGGCGAGCACTTCGGCGGTTTCGCCGCTGTTCGACAGGGCGATGACGGCGTCGTCACGGGTAATCATGCCGAGGTCGCCATGGATGGCTTCTGCGGGATGCAGGAAAAACGCCGGCGTACCAGTGCTGGCCAGCGTGGCGGCCACCTTGCTGCCGATGTGCCCCGATTTGCCCATGCCGGTGACCACGACGCGCCCGCGAATGCCGATGAGGCAACGGCAGGCGGCGGCAAACGCCGCATCGAGCCGTTCCACGAGTGCCGCCACGGCGGCGGCTTCGGTGGCAAGGGCGGCGCGGCCGGCGGCAAGGATGCGGGCGTCGTCGAGTGGCGCGGTCATGGTTGCATGATAGCGCGCCCGGGCGCCCGGTCACCGTCGGGCATGCGGCCCGGGCGCAAGGGCCGACTTTCCCGTAAACTGCGCCGCCATGGACGCAGCAGCAGTAAAGGCCCGTATCGAGGCCGGTTTGCCTGGCGCAAAAGCGCTGGTACAGACCGCGGATAACACTCATTTCGAAGCGCGGGTCGTGGCGCCGCAATTTGCGGGGCTCCGGCCATTGAAGCGCCACCAACTCGTGTACGGTGCGGTCGGTCCTGAGGTCGGTCGCGAGGTGCATGCGTTGTCGATCACCGCTTACACGCCGGAAGAGGCTGCGGCCGCCGGCGTGGGCACCTGAGGGGAAAAAATGGACAAGCTGATCATTGCCGGTGGCGTGCCACTGGAGGGTGAGGTGCGCATTTCGGGCGCCAAGAACGCCGCCCTGCCCATTCTTGCCGCCACGTTGCTGCCCTCGGGGCCGGTGACGGTGGGCAATGTCCCGCATCTTCAGGACGTCACCACCACCAATGAGTTGCTCGGGCGCATGGGTGTCAGCGTCACCATCGACGAGAAGTTGCGCGTGGGCGTCGACCCCACCACGCTTCGCGATTGCGTGGCCCCGTACGAACTGGTGAAGACGATGCGCGCCAGCATTCTGGTGCTGGGTCCGTTGCTCGCGCGGTTCGGGCACGCCGACGTGTCGCTGCCTGGGGGCTGTGCCATCGGCGCTCGCCCCGTGAACATCCACGTGGAAGGCTTGCGCCAGATGGGCGCGGACATCCGCATCGAGAACGGCTTCATCCGCGCGCAGGCAGGTCGCCTGAAGGGCGCGCGTATCGTGCTCGACACCGTGACCGTCACGGGCACCGAAAACCTCATGATGGCGGCGGCGCTGGCCGAAGGCACCACGGTGCTGGAGAACGCAGCGCGTGAACCGGAGGTCGTGGACCTCGCGCAGTTCCTCATCGCGATGGGCGCCAACATCCGTGGCGCAGGCACGGACACCATCACCATCGAGGGTGTGGAAAAACTCAACGGCGGCGTCCACTACGACGTCATGCCGGACCGCATCGAAGCGGGCACTTATCTCTGCGCTGCCGCCATCACCGGTGGGCGTGTGCGCGTGCGCGACGTGCGGGCAGACCATCTCGATGCCGTGCTGGCCAAGTTCCGCGAGGCCGGCATGCTCGTCACGGCGGGCGATGATTGGATCGAGGTGGATGCCCGTGGACGGCGTTTGAAGTGCGTGGACTTGCGCACTGCGCCTTACCCCGCGTTTCCCACCGACATGCAGGCGCAGTTCGCCGCCTTGAATACGGTGGGCGAAGGCGTGGGTACCATCGTCGAGACCATCTTCGAGAACCGTTTCATGCACATGCTCGAGATGCGTCGCCTCGGAGCGGACATCCGTATCGAGGGCAACACGGCCATCATGCGTGGCGTGCCGAAACTGACGGCGGCGCCCGTGATGGCGACCGACTTGCGTGCCTCTGCCAGTCTCGTGCTGGCGGCCCTCGTGGCCGAAGGCGAGACGCACATCGAGCGCATCTACCACATCGATCGCGGTTACGAGCGCATCGAGGAAAAGTTGCGCGCGCTGGGTGCGCAGATTCGCCGAGTTCCCGGCTGAGTTGCCGGGCGGCAAGGCTCACCCCGGGACCAGTCCCGGGTAGCGCACCGCCAGTTCCTGGGCTTCCTGGGGGCGTTCTCCGAGCGTGACGGTCGCCGAGAAGGGGCGCAGCCCCGCCGGGTCGTAGCGGTACCCATCCACTCGAGCCTTCGTGCCGGGGCGTCTTTGCGCGAGACGCGACACCAAATCGCGAGCGTCCACCACGCGGTACCCATCCAGGCGCAGCAAGAGGTCGTGCGTGCCGAGACCCGCGGCTTCTGCCGGACTGCGCGGCAGGACGCCGGCGATGGCCACGCCGCGTAGTCGTGGCGCCCCGGCAGCATTGCGAACGATGTCCGCTGTTGCCGGCTTGCCGCCAGCGGGAATGATGGCTTCCACATCATGGAGGCCGGCGCCCAGCCACCCACGGGCCACTCGCCCGTTGTCGATGAGTTCGGCCACGACGCCACGAACCAGATTCATGGGGATGGCAAAGCCGATGCCTTCGGTGCCGGTCTGTCGGCTGAGTACCGCGGTATTGATAGCCACCAGTCGCCCGGAGGCATCGACAAGAGCGCCGCCTGAATTTCCCGGGTTGATGGCGGCATCCGTCTGCACGTAGTTCTCGAACATGGCGAGCCCGAGCTGGCCGCGCCCGGTGGCGCTGACAATGCCCTGCGTCACCGTCTGGCCCATGGCGAGTGGATTGCCGATGGCCAGCACGACATCACCGACGCGCAGATGGTCCGACCGGCCGAGCGCGATGACGGGCAGGGGTTGCAGGGGAATCTTGAGCACCGCCAGATCGGTGTCGGGGTCGCTCCCCACGACGCGTGCCCGCGCGGACCGGCCATCGGCAAGCTGGACAGTCACTTCGTTGGCGTCGGCAATCACGTGCTGGTTCGTGACGACATAGCCGCGCGCATCGATGATGACGCCCGACCCGGCGCCCTGGACGCGTTGTGCCGTCTCGGGAACGAGGTGGATGAACTCTTCCGGCAAGCCGTTGGGCACGTCGCGCCCGCGGACCAGGCTTTCCGTGCTGATGCCGACTACCGCAGGTGAAGCGGCGCTGACGGCGTTGGCGTAGGACGAGGGGCCGTTGGCCGGAGGCATGGCGCTGGCAGGTGCCGGCGTCGGCGTGATGACCGAGGGTTCGATGGTTGCAGGCAGCGCAGGGGCCGGTGTTGCGCTCACGGCGCTCGGTGCATTGGTGACAGAGTTCGGCGCTTGCGTTGCCGTGCCTTCAGGGCGTAGCCAGGACACGAGCAGCGCCGCAGCGAGGCCCACGGAAATCCAGGGCGAAGCGTAGCGGACTGCGTGGTCCAGGCGTTTCATTGGGCTCGACATGATGATGCTACCGTCGCGGGGCGCGGGCGGCATGTCAAGCGGAGAGTGGTTGTTGGAACTGGTGAAGGGTGGTGCAAGTCGCCCATGGTGCGTGTGTATAATGCATGGATGCCCCCGGCCGGCTTGGCGGTCGTCCGGGCGCACTGACAAAACCCTGGGGTTGATCAATGAGCGAACATGTCGATCTGGGTCGTCGCAAGTTGCTGACGGCAGCCACCGCCGCGACGGGTGCCATTGGCGCCGGTCTTGCGGTTTCGCCTTTCCTGGCTTCCTGGAAGCCCAGCGCTCGCGCCAAGGCGCTGGGTGCGCCGGTGGAGATCGACATCTCCCGCATGGACCCCGGGTCCATGATCAAGGTGGAATGGCGCGGCAAGCCGGTCTGGGTGGTGCGTCGCACACCTGAAATGCTTTCCGGTCTGGGTACCCACGACCCGTTGCTGCTCGACCCTGCCAGCGATGGCTCGAAGCAGCCCGAGTTCGCCAAGAACCCGGCCCGTGCGCAGAAGCCGGAATACTTCGTCGTGCTCGGCGTGTGCACCCACCTCGGCTGTTCGCCCATGTCGAAGTTCGCGGTGGGCGAGGTCGAGGCCGGCTGGCCGGGTGGCTTCTACTGCCCCTGCCACGGCTCGAAGTTCGACCTTTCCGGGCGCGTCTTCAAGGGCGTTCCCGCTCCGGCGAACCTCGAGGTTCCGCCGTACGCTTTCGTCGGCGAAGGCAAGATCGTCGTCGGCGCGGAGGGCGCGCAGGCGGCTTGAGCCGTCCTGTCGCCCCGTCCCCTTTCTGGAGTAGCAGGCACCCACCATGGCCTCGACCGAACCCAACAATGCCGCCCAGCAGGGCGGCCTGAGCGGCTGGATCAACGCGCGCTTCCCGCTCGACAAGATGCTCCGCGAGCACGTTACCGAGTACTACGCGCCCAAGAACTTCAACGTCTGGTACCTGTTCGGGTCCCTGGCGCTGTTCGTGCTCGTGCTCCAGCTCGTCACCGGCATTTTCCTGACGATGAACTACAAGCCCTCGGCTACCGAGGCGTTTGGTGCCGTCGAATACATCATGCGTGACGTCGAGTGGGGCTGGCTCATCCGCTACCTGCACTCCACGGGCGCTTCGGCGTTCTTCATCGTCGTGTACCTCCACATGTTCCGCGCGCTCATGTACGGCTCGTACAAGGCGCCCCGCGAACTCCTGTGGCTGCTGGGCATGGGCATCTATCTGGCGCTCATGGCGGAAGCCTTCATGGGCTACCTGCTGCCGTGGGGCAACATGTCGTTCTGGGGTGCGCAGGTCATCGTCTCGCTGTTCGGCACCATCCCCGTGGTCGGCGACGGCTTGGTCGAATGGATCCGCGGCGACTACTACATCTCGGACATCACGCTGAACCGCTTCTTCGCGCTGCACGTCATCGCGTTGCCGTTCGTGCTCGTCGGTCTCGTGGTGGCGCACATCCTCGCGCTGCACGAGGTGGGTTCGAACAACCCGGATGGCGTGGAAATCAAGAAGACCAAGGGCGCCGACGGCAAGCCGCTGGACGGCATCCCGTTCCACCCGTACTACACGGTGAAGGACATCCTGGGTCTCGGCGTGTTCCTCATCCTGTTCTGCGGCATCGTGTTCTTCAAGCCGGACGGCTGGGGTCTCTTCCTCGAGGCGCCGAACTTCGAGCCGGCGAACCCGATGCAGACGCCGCCGCACATCGCGCCGGTGTGGTACTTCACGCCGTTCTACGCCATCCTCCGCGCCGTGCCGTCGTTCCTGGGTACGCAGATCTGGGGCGTGCTGGCCATGTTCGGCGCCATCGTCATGCTGGCGCTGCTGCCGTGGCTCGACAAATCGCCGGTGAAGTCCATCCGCTACCGCGGTCCCATCTCGAAGATCGCGCTCGCCATCTTCGCCGTCACATTCGTGGCGTTGGGCTACCTGGGCCTGAAGCCGTCCACCGGCATCTACCCGTTGCTGGCGCGTGTGTTCACGGTCATTTACTTCGCTTACTTCCTGCTGATGCCGTGGTGGTCCCGCATGGATTCCACGAAGGCGGTGCCGGAGAGGGTCACCTACGATGCTCACTAAGAAGACGTTCCTTGCCGCCTTCGCGGCAGGTCTGATGGCGGTCACGGCGCACAACGCCGTGGCCAATACCGAGGGTCTGGAGTTGATGGATGCCGGCAACGACATCTACAACCAGGCAAGCCTCCAGCGCGGCGCCCGCAATTTCGTGAACTACTGCCTGGGTTGCCACTCGGCCAAGTACGTTCGCTGGAACCGTGTCGCGGCGGACCTCGGCATCCCCGAGTCCGAGTTGAAGTCGCTGCAGTTCACGGGCGAGCGTCCGTTCGACACCATGCAGAGCGGCATGCCCGCAGATGCGGCCAAGCGCTGGTTCGGCAACACCCCGCCGGACATGTCGTTGCTGGCGCGTGCCCGTGGCACGGACTACATCTACACCTTCCTTATGACCTTCTATGCGGATGACACTCGTCCGCACGGCGTGAACAACCTCGCGCTGCCGGGTACTGCCATGCCGCACGTGCTGTCCAGCCTTCAGGGCGTACAGCATGCGGTGATGAAGTCGCACACCGGCGAAGACGGCAAGACCGTCAGTGTGGTGGAGAAGTTCGAACCCGGCGATGCTGGCACGCTCAAGGCGGAGGAATACGCTTCCTTCGTGCGCGATACCGTGAACTTCATCGAATACATCGGCGAGCCGGTGCAGGCCAAGCGTCGCGATCTCGGCGTTTGGGTCATCCTGTTCCTGCTGGTGTTCACCGGGTTCGCGTATCTCCTGAAGAAGGAGTACTGGAAAGACGTGAAGTGACCCCATGGCCGCTGCACGCGCTTCACTAGTTCTGTATTCCCGCAAGGACGACCCGCGCAGCCATGCTGTGCGCATCGTTCTGGCGGAAAAGGCTCTTGACGTCGACATCGTCGACGTCAACCCTGCCCGTCCGCCCGAGGACCTGCTCGACCTGAACCCGTACCACGAGGTTCCCACCTTCGCGGACCGGGAACTTGCCGTTTACGACATGCGGGTGCTGTTCGAGTACCTCGAAGAGCGACACCCGCATCCGCCGCTTTGGCCGCTCGAGCCGACGCAGCGGGCTCGCCTGCGCCTGGCCTTGTCGCGTATCGACCGCGATTGGTTCTCGTTGGAGGCTACCGCGACGGCGGCCCGTGCGGACGGCAACGCCAAGGCCATTGCGGCGGCCAACCGGGACTTGCGCGAGGCGGTGCTAGCCGCCACGCCGTTGTTCCGTGCGCAGCCGTTCTTCCTCGGCAATACCTTCAGCTTCGCGGATGCGGCCGTGTCCGCCTTGCTGTGGCGTCTGCCCATGCTGGGCATCGAACTCGGCGATGCCGGTGCCGACGTCAAGCGGTACGCGCAGCGCCTGTTCGCGCGTGCCTCGTTCCGCGCCAGCCTGACCACCTCCGGGCGGTTGGTCTCGGCGGTGGCCGGCGACGTCGATCTCGATTGAAGTGACGACCTCTCCGGCCCGTCGCCCGCGTCGCCCGTACTTGTTGCGGGCGCTGCATGAATGGATTTGCGACAGCGGGCTGACGCCTCATCTGGTCGTCGATGCCGAATCGCCGGGGGTTCAGGTCCCGCGTGCTTTCGTTCGTGATGGCAAGATCGTGCTGAATTGCAGTTGGGGTGCTACCAATGGTTTGCGCCTCGGCAACGATGAGGTCACCTTCGGTGCGCGCTTCGGTGGCGTGGCCCACAGCGTGGTGCTGCCCATAGCCGCAGTGCTTGGCATCTACGCCAACGAAACCGGCGAGGGTATTGTTTTCACTGCCGAAGACCTCGCAGGGCACGTCCCGGAGGAAACCCCGCCGGAACCGCCGGCAGCGCCGGGGGGCGATGTCGCCGAACGACGCGCCCGCTTCAAGGTCGTCAAGTAGGGCGCCAGGCGTCCCGGATCCATTCCGGGCTCCCGCTGATGCTGGTGTAGCCCACCACGTCGAAACGTACCCGCCTTGCGCGATATTCCGGGTGCCGCTGCAGCCACAGCGCGGCGGCGCGCTGAAGTTTGCGTTGCTTGCGCCAGTCCACGCTCGCCAGTGGCCCCCCGAAACCGGAATGCTGGCGCAGTCGTACTTCCACGAAGACCAGCAATTCGCCCTCGGTCATCACGAGGTCCCATTCGCCCGCGCGGAAGCGGGCGTTCCGCTCGAGCAGGCGAAGGCCCGCTGTCTCCAGATGAAGTTGCGCTCGCCGCTCGGCGGCAGCGCCGGCGTCATGTCGCGGGTCGGCCATGGGCTTGCCTGCAGGCCATTCCGCTCGGGTTCTTCAGGGCGCGTCCGCGGCCGCCAGCCCAGCGGGAGGCAGGGCACGAAGTTCGCCCCCGCGAACCTGCAACCACTCCAGTTCGCGATGGAGTCGCCGCCCGCTGTCCACTGTCAGTTTGCCCGTCATGCCGGCGAGGGGCGTGCGGAAAGGCGCGCGGCTGGTCATGATTTCCGAGAGGGCGGCGTAAGCGTCGAAACCCAGCGCATAAAGCCTGCCGCGGCGGCGAAAGCGGTCCGGCCAGGCCGCGCGCAAATCGTTGCGGACATCGATGGCGGCAGGGTCGGGGTCGATCATCCACGGCATGTCCGGGAACATCACGCCTTCGAGGTCGAGGTT
>JBEGRA010000270.1:0-2644 GCA_041180705.1 Pseudomonadota bacterium
ACGTGCATCACGCGGCCGAACGTGGGTACATCGTAGAGTTCCACCGGTGCCAATGTTCCGAGGATGGCTGCGTTGTGAACCAAGCCATCGAGGCGTCCGTATTCACCTTGCAGTGACGCGACCAAGGCGTCGTATTCCGGGGCCAGCGCGGTTTCGAGATTCAGATGGGCCATCGCGGGCGTCGGTCCGCCGGCAGCGACGATTTCGTCGTGAACCTTCTCCAGTTTGCGCAGCGTCTTGCCCAGCAACACCACGGTGGCTCCATGCTTGGCCAGGGCCAGCGAGACAGCCTTGCCGATGCCGTCGCCGGCGCCGGTCACCAAAATGACTCGGCCTTCGAGGGCGGAAGCGGGGGCCTGATAGTTTCGTAGCGTCTGGCTGTCCATGGAAATTCCGATGAGCGTTGGAAAAGGTTAGCGGTGGGCTGTGCGCGCGGCCTGCCAAGCGTTCCAGAGGGAACGCCATGCTGGCAGCAATGTCGTGGCATCCTGGCAGAGCGGGTTTTGCCGCAAGCGGCGCAGCGCAAGGCCGGCCAGCGCCTGGCGGACAGCCACGGCGCGCAACTCGGCGCGGACGTCGGCTGTTTGGGAAACCCATTCATGCGCGGCCAATGCAAGCGCGCGCTCCGCAATCTCCAATTGTCCGGAGACCACGGTGGCAAGCGCGGCGGTGTGCGCGGGGGCCCCAAGTGCCTCCGGGAGTTCGCCGATGGCGATGCCGTGCGCTTCCAAAGCCTCCAGGGGCAGACCGAGGCGGCCTTGCCTGGCGCTTGCCAGTGGCAAGGTGCAGGCATCCAGCCGGCCCAGAGCCTGCCCCAGATGTTGAGCCAGCCGATGAAGAGCTGCGTGCGTCGGTGCCTCAGGAAGGGTGGCAGCGGGCGCGAGAAGCTTGATGCACGTCCACTGCAAAACGCCATGACGTCGCCAGTCCCAACGCGCAGCGGCGTCGGCGTCGTCGGGGGCTACGCCGCCGAGCTCCAGCGCCGCGAGTTCGAGACGCTCCTGCAAGGCCGTCCACAGGCCCGGCTCCGGCGCGAACTGGCGCATTTCCCGGGTAAGGGGGTGCACCGGGCTGCCGGCGCTCAGACGCTGCAATTCTTCCTGCCACCACTGGAGCTTGTGGTGCGCCGCTTCGTGGGCCCGCGTGCGCCCCGAGGCGACCAGGCCATCGATGGCCTCGCCCCAACTCTGCAGCGCGCGCAACGCGGCAGTCCGCGGGTGTCCCGCGAAGAGGCAGGCGTAGTCGGCAGCGTTCAGTGGCGCAGGCACGGCGGGGCTCAGCGAGCTGCCAGGCGAGGCTGAGCAGCGGCAACGGAAGCGCTGATGTCCAGACCGAGCCAGCGACCAAGGTCCGTCATGCTCGCCACGGCACCGTCGGCGCCCCAGGTGTCTGGCCGGTCTGCAGTCCCCAGATAACCGAACTCGGCCACCAGCGAGGTCATGCCGGCGGCGCGCGCGGCCTGGACATCGCGCTCGGCGTCGCCCACATAGACGCAGGCTGTCGGGTCCAGGCCGGCAAGGGCGGCACCGTGCAACAGTGGCGCGGGGTGCGGCTTGCGTTGCGGCAGTGTGTCGCCGGAGACGATGCAGGCGGCCCGGGGCGCCAGTTCCAGTGCAGCCATGAGCGGCGTGGTGAGGAACGCCGGCTTGTTGGTGACTACACCCCACTTCAGGCCGGACTGTTCCAGCGCTTCCAGCAGCGCATCGCCGCCGGGGAAGAGGCAGGTTTCCAGGGCAATGCGCGCGGCGTAACGGTCGAGGAAGCGCTGGCGCATGGCTTCGAATGCGGCGCCCGGAGCGAGGCCGAAACCCACTTGTACCAGCGCGGTGGAGCCGTGCGAGGCATGAGGACGGATGGTGTCGAAGGCCAGCGGCGGGAGCGATTCCTCCGCGCGCAATTCGTTGAGGGCACCGGCCATGTCTCGGGCGGTGTCCAGCAAGGTACCGTCGAGGTCGAACAGGACCCCTTGCCAACGCGGCATTTCGGCCATGGGTCAGCTCGCCTGCGGACGGCGGAAATGCGCCAGATAATTCACGGCGACGTCGGGCCCGAGGCGGAAATTCTGCGTGAGCGGGTCCACCTCGAGGCCGGTGACGTCCAGCAGTTCCAGGCCGGCAGCCCGTGCCATGGCGGCCATTTCGGAAGGGCGCAGGAAGCGTGAATATTCATGCGTGCCGCGCGGCAACAGGCGCAGCAGATATTCGGCGCCCACAATCGCGAGGCCGAACGCCTTGGGTGTACGGTTGAGCGTGGAAAGGAAAACGCTGCCGCCCGGGCGCACCAGCGCGGCCAACGCAGTGATGACCGAGGCCGGGTCCGGAACGTGCTCGAGCATCTCCATGCAGCACACGACGTCGAAGGAGCCCGCTTCGGTGACTGCGAGTTCCTCGGCGGCGGCTTCGACATAGCGCACGCGCACGCCGCTTTCGAGGGCGTGCAAGCGCGCTACCTGCAGGGCGGCGGGGGCCAGGTCCGCGCCGGTGGTGTCCGCGCCGCTGAGGGCGAGAGCTTCGGCCAGCAAGCCGCCGCCGCAGCCGACATCCAGCGCGCGCGCGCCCTTCAAGGTGACCCGCCCCGCGAGGTAACCGAGGCGGACCGGGTTCAGTCGATGGAGGGGACCGGACTCGCCTTGCGGGTCCCACCA
>JBEGRA010000271.1:0-4783 GCA_041180705.1 Pseudomonadota bacterium
GTGCGTTTCGGCGCCCGTACTGGCGGATACCTATCCTTTGCCGCCGGAAGGCGAAGCGGTGGTGGGCCAGCCGGAAGAAGTGCTGGCCACGCATGACGACACGCTGATCGACCTGGCACGACGTCATGGGCTGGGCTTCGAAGAGATCGTGAATGCCAACCCCGGCGTGGACCCCTGGCTCCCCGGCGAAGGCACGCGCATTCGCTTGCCCAAGCGCCGCATCCTGCCCGATGCGCCGCGCGAAGGCATCGTCATCAATCTCGCCGAACATCGTCTGTACTACTACCCGGCGGCGAAGGCCACGGAACCCCGCGTTGTCATTAGTTACCCGGTAAGCGTGGGCAAGATGGACTGGGCGACGCCCATCGGCCTCACGCGCATCGCGATGAAAATTCGCAACCCCACTTGGACGCCGCCGGAGTCGGTGCGGCAAGAGCACCTGAAGAACGGCGAGGTGTTGCCCAAGGTCATTCCCGCCGGGCCCGACAACCCACTGGGCCTCTTCGCCATGCGTCTCGCCATTCCCGGCGGGGCTTACATGATTCATGGCACCAACAAGCCCGCGGGTGTGGGCATGCAAGTGACGCACGGCTGCATGCGCCTGTACCCCGAAGACATCGAGGCCTTGTTCGGCATGGTGGCGGAAGGCACGCCCGTGCATATCGTCAACCAGCCGCACAAGACCGGTTGGCGCGCCGGGCAACTGTATGTGGAAGTGCATCCGCCGCTGGAAAGCACCGACGCGCGCATCGTCGACCCGGATTTGCAGGCACTCGTGCGACTGGTGGCGCAGCAGGCGGTGGCGCAACCGGTGGCGGTGGACTGGCCGCAGGCTGAAGTGGTTTATGCGGCGGCCGCAGGACAAGCCATGGTGGTGGCCCGCAACGATGCAGGAGTGAACTAGGTGCGCAAGGTTTCAGGTTGGCAGCAAGCCGCATGTGCGGTGCTGGCGTTGGTGGTATCTCCGGTGTTCGCGGCGGCGGCCAAGCCCGCCTTGCCCGTGACGCCCGCCAATGCTTTCGTGAGTGCCATGGTGCGCATTCCCGCAGGCAAGTTCGTGATGGGCGCGTCGCCGGGCGATGCGAAGGCTTGGCCGAGTGAACTGCCGGTGCATGAAGTTGCCGTGCCGGCGTTCGAACTGGCCATCTATGAAGTGACCATGGGACAGTGGGACTTGTACACCGCCGAAAACCCGAAGGCAGCGCCGGGTTGCGGCGATACGCCACGCCATGCCACTGGCTGCATCGGCTGGAATGACATTCAGGGCTATCTCGACTGGCTGAAGGCGAAGACTGGCACGGAATATCGCCTGCCCACCGAGGCCGAGTGGGAATACGCGGCGCGTGCAGGGGTCACCACGCGTTACCCTTGGGGCGATTCGCCCAAGAAGGCCTGCAAGTTCGCCAATGTCTTTCCGTGTGGCGAAGAGGTGAAGCGTGAAGTAGGCCGCCTGCCGCCGAATCTTTTTGGCCTTTACGACATCATCGGCAATGTTTGGGAATGGACTCAGGATTGCTGGAACGACAGTTACAACGGCGCGCCGGTGGATGGTAGCGCGTGGCTGAGCGGTGATTGTCGGAACCGCATCATGCGTGGTGGTTCCTTCGACGAACTACCATTGAACTATCGCCTGTCCATGCGCGGGCGCGGGGCGGTGATGCCCCGCGGCGATTTCCAGGGGCTGCGTCTGGCGCGGAGTGTGGCGGCTGGCAACTAGCGCCGCAGCTCTGCCTTCTGCACGAGGCCTGCGTTCACCTGCCAGGCCATGGACAACGGTGCAGGCCACTGATGGTTGCCATCGGTGGTCGGGCACTCCGGTGCCGCTTCCCCTGTGGCTTCTCCATTGGCTCCTCCAGTAGCTTCCGTTGCGGCCCATAGCGCGCGCAAGCGCGTGCAGAACTCCGGCGCTGCCATGCCCGGGGCTTCCTTCAACAGCTTTTCCAGGTTGGACGCTTGCTTCAGGGCGCGGTCGTCCATGAAGCCCATGACGGACGGCATGGCGAGTTCCATCGCCGGTGCCGGTGCCGGTGCCGGTGCTGGCGCTGCCACCATCGCCGGTGGGGCGATCACGGGTGGCGGCATCGCTACTGGTGGTGGCGGCGGTGGCGGTGCGCTCTGCATGACGGGTGGACGCGCGGGAGCGTTGACGCTGTCAGCAACTATCCCTGCGCGCGATTCGTACGCCGAGCTCATCTCTTGGGACGTGTCTGGCTGGTGCTCGAGCAGTTCCTGACGGCTGTCGGGCAGACGGAGCAGCAAAGCCACCGCCAGCACCAGCGTGGCAGCTGTCGCCAGTGGTACTTGGTAGCGCCAACGCCTTTGCCGACGGGCGCGCTGTTCGCGTTCCGCCTCCAGTTCGGCATTCACGGCGGCCAGTACTTTTGCGTCGAGATTGGCCGAGGGTTCTTCCGCGGGCAGTTGCCGATACAGTTGGCGCAGCGCGTCGTAGTCGCTCATCGCTGGCCCTCCAGACACAGGCGCAGTTTGTTCACGGCATAGCGCAGGCGGCTCTTGGCGGCTTCAATGGCGACGCCCACTACTTGCGCCACTTGCGGCAGCTCCAGTCCGCTTTCCTCGCGCAGCAGGAAGGCTTCGCGCTGTGGCGGGGGCAGGGCGGCGAGACAGTGTTGCCACGCGGCCTGCAAGGCGGCTTGTTCCCAAGAGGCTTCGGCACGAACGGCGGGCGAAGGGTCTTCCAGTGCTGCTTCTTCCACTTCCGCCAGTTCCAGAAAGCCGCGATGGCGGCGGCTGCGACGGTAGTGGTCCAGCAAGCGGGTGTGGGCAATGCGGTAGAGGAAGGTCTTCAAGGTGGCGCGGGGCTCCCAACGCTCGCGCTGGCGGGCGAGGGTGACCCACACGTCCTGATAAAGCTCTTCGCCATCCGCCGCATTGCCGCACTGTCGCACCAGGAAGCGGTAGAGCGTGCCGCGGTAGCGCGCGTACAACTGCTCGAAGGCACGCGCGTCCCCGCCCTGGAAGGCCAGCATCAAGGCTTCATCGGTGGCATCGCCGCTCATGTCGGCAATCTATCACTGTGCCCCGTCGCTGGTGGAGGCGCGCGTTTCCAGGCTCGCCGCCATTTGTGCCAAGCGCACGAACTCCGCGCGCCAGCCACCGGCATCCGTGCCCAATGCACCTTTCGCCAGCGTAACTGCATCGTTCTGCGACCAATCGCCCAGGTAGCGTCCACCCCGCAGCAGTTCGCCAAAGCCGGCCACGGCGGCAGCGAAGCGCAGGTCGGTGCTGCCGGTGGTCACTTGCGGGTGCGCGACGATGGGCTGGCTGAACTCGAGCGAGGCAGAGGCGGGCTGGTCTTTGCCTGAACGAGGCGTGGTGTTTTCGTGGCTTGGCATGGGCTGGTAGCGAATGCGGACTTCGCCGAGCTCGTTGGCCAGCGTTGCCGTCGTTGCGGTGTGCGCAGGCGCGGCATAGCGCCGTTCGCCATGCAGCGTGGCAGCGCCCACCGGCGTCACTTCATACAAAGCAGTCACCGTGTGCCCGGCGCCCACTTCACCGGCGTCGACCTTGTCGTTGCGGAAGTCTTCTTCGCGCAGCAGGCGGTTTTCATAGCCCAGCAGGCGGTATTCCGCCACGCGCGCGGGGTTGAACTCCACCTGCACCTTCACGTCTTTGGCTACCGTGTGCAGCGTGGCGCCCATTTCCGTCACCAGCACTTTGCGGGCTTCGTCCACGGAGTCGATGTAGCTGTAGTTGCCATTGCCCTGATCCGCCAGTTGCTCCATCAGTGCATCGTTCAGATTGCCGGTGCCGAAGGCGAGCATCGACAGCGAAACGCCGCTCTCGCGCTCGCGACGGATACGTGCCTCCAGCGCCGTCTGGCTCGTCACGCCCACGTTGAAGTCGCCGTCGGTGGCCATGAGGATGCGGTTGATGCCACCGGCAATGAAGCCGGCGCGGGCCTGTTCGTAGGCCAGTTGCAACGCGGCACCGCCGTTGGTCGAGCCGTCGGCACTCAGGCGGTTGATGGCGGCGAGAATTTTGTGGTGCTGGTTGCCCGGGGTGGCAGGCAATTCCACGGCCGTGCGTCCGGCATAAACCACCAGGGACACTCGGTCCACGGCGCGCAGTTGCTTCACCAGCATGCGCAGTGAAGCCTGTACCAGCGGCAACTTGTCCGGTTCATCCATGGAGCCGGAGACGTCCACCAAGAACACGAGATTGGCAGGAGGCATGGCGTTGGTCGCAGCGCCGGGTTCCTGGGCCTTCACTCCGATGCGTACCAACAGGTGTTCCGGGTTCCACGGGGCACGCGCCACTTCCGTGCCGACGCCGAAGGGGTGTGGTCCCTGGGCGGCGGGGTAGTCGTAGGGGAAGTAGTTCACCAGTTCTTCCACGCGCACGGCGTCTTCCGGTGGCAGTTCGCCGTGGCGCAGGAAGCGACGCACGTTGGCGTAGCTGGCGGTGTCGACATCGAGGCTGAAGGTGGAGACGGGGTCGCTTGCTGCCACGTGCACCGGGTTCTGTTCGCGATGGTCGTAGCGTTCGGTGTTCTCAGCCACGAAGCCGGGCGAGGCGATGAATCCCATGGGGGCATAGGCCAGTTTGGCGTAGGCCATCACGGGCGAAGGACTGGGAGCCACCATGGCTGTGTCCGTGACGACGGTGGGTTCGATGAGGGGCGGGGGTACCACCATCGGCGGTGGTGGCGGGATCGGGGCCAGCGTGGGCGGAGCGGGCAGTTCAGGGGGCGCCGAAGACAATGCTGGGTTCGAGGCCGCCGTTTGCCGAGGGGGTTCGGCACAGGCGGCGAGCAGGGCCGCCA
>JBEGRA010000272.1:0-5925 GCA_041180705.1 Pseudomonadota bacterium
TACTGCTCGGGTCGAGCCCGGCGATTTCCGCGGAGCGTCGCAGGTCAACGTAGACCAGGTCATGCCGACCAAGCGCGATGGTATCGCCGTCGTTGAGCTCATGGCGGCGAACGCGGATGCCTTGGATGTGTACGCCGTTGGTGCTGTTCAGGTCTTCGACCATGGTGCCGTGGGCGCTGGTGACAATCTGGCAGTGGTTGCGACTGACAAACTTCGAGTCCAGTGGAATGTCGCTTTCGGCCGCGCGCCCGACGACCAGACGGCCGGGCAGCAGCGGGTATTCCGCGACGGTGCGCCCGTCGAGGTTCAGCAGCAGTTTGGCCAATGCCGGGCGCTCGGGATCTTTCAAGGGCGCATCCGCCAACTGACCGGGCAAATGCAGCGCCATGGCGCGCAAGCGGCCCGTCTGGTTGGGGTCGATGGCCTCTTCGGAAGCGACCGGGGCGGATGCGGCGTTGCGTGCAGCCTGCTGGCGCAGGGCGCGCAGGCGCTCCATGCGCGTGGCGTAATCCACCCAACGCAATTCCTCGATGGCCGTCTGCAGTTCTTCGAGGCTCACGGTGTCGCGGTCCGCGGCGAAGGCGCTCATGAGCGCCGTGTCGCACAGGGTGTTCACCAATCGCGGCACGCCACCCGAGTACTGGTAGATGACCGGGAAAGTCTCGTCCAGGAAAATCTGGCGACCGCCGGAGCCGGCCACCTGCAGGCGGTGTTCGATGTAGGCGCGGGTGTCCTGGGCCGACAGCGGCGTCAGGTGGAAGCGCAGACGCACACGCTGCACCAGCTGGATGAGTTCCGGCGAGTCGAGCTTGTCGTTCAACTCGGGCTGCCCTGCCAGGATGATGCGCAGCACCTTGTCGCGCGTCGTTTCAATTCCCGACAGCATGCGCACTTCTTCGAGCACGCGGTTCGACAGGTTCTGCGCCTCGTCGACAATCAGCATCACCTTCTTGCCGGCGGTGTACTGCTCGATGAGGAACTGGTTGAGCGTGGCGATGAGTTCCGCCTTCTTCATGCGGAACGGCTGGAAGCCGAACTGCACGAGCACCGACTGCAGGAACTCCGTGACGCTGACCTGCGTCTGGTTGACCTGGGCGACGACCACGTCCTTGTCGAGTTCCCGGAGGAAGGTCTCGATGAGGGTGGTCTTGCCGGCCCCGATTTCGCCCGTGATGATGACGAAGCCGTCGGTGAACCAGATGGTCGATTCCATGTACGCCTTGGCGCGCGCATGGTTCTTCGACAGGAACAGGAACTGCGGGTCCGGGCTGAGACGGAACGGCAGGTCGTTCAGTTTGAAAAGTTCAAGGTACATGGGCTTTCCTCAGGAACGCCGCGGCTTGGTGCGTGCGGTGGGCGCCGGGACGCCTTGCAGGGCGCGGGCTGCCTTCAGCAGACGCTCGCGTTGCGCGACGGAATCTGCCACGACCGTGGCGTGCCCCAGCTTGCGACCGGGGCGTGCGGCCTTGCCGTAGTCGTGGAAACCGAGGCCGGGAATGGCCAGCGCCTCGCGGGCACGGGGCATCTTGCCGATGAAATTCACCATGGCCGAGTGTCCGCGCGTGGCGGTGCTGCCGAGCGGCAGGCCCGCGATGGCACGGACATGGTTGGCGAACTGGCTGGTGGCCGCGCCTTCGATGCTCCAGTGCCCCGAGTTGTGGACGCGGGGCGCCATCTCGTTGGCCAGCAGGCGGCCGTCTTTCACGAAGTATTCCACCGTGAAAGTGCCGCAGTAGCCGAAGTGCTCGAGCAGGGCCAGCGTGTGGCGCCGCGCCTGTCGCGACAGCCCTGCGTCGATGTGCGGCGCCCGCGACACGGCAAGGATGCCGCCCACATGCTCATTGCAGGCGAGCGGATACCAAGCGAGGTTGCCGTGACGGTCGCGAGTGACCACCTGCGACACTTCGTGCGTGAACTTCACGAAAGCTTCGTAGATGAGCGCCGCGCCACCGAGGGCTGCCCAGGCACGGTCGAGGTCCGCAGGCGTGCGCAGCACGAACTGTCCCTTGCCATCGTAGCCATCGCGGCGGGTCTTCAGGATGCCGGGCAGGCCGAGGCGTGCCACGGCCGCATCCAGATCGATGCGCAGGTCCACCGGGTGGAAGCCGGGCGTGGGAATGCCGAGGTCGCAGAAGAGCGTCTTTTCGTAGAGACGGTCCTGGGAAACCTGCAGGACCTTGGGGCCCGGCAATACGCGGGCGTGGCGAGCCACCGCCTTGGCAGCTGCAACCGGCACGTTTTCCCAGTCGTAAGTGACCACGTCCACCTGACGCGCGAATTGCTCGAGCGCTGCCTCGTCGTCGAAGGCACCGGTGACGATGGGACCGACTTGGCCGCCGGGCGTGTCCGCCGTGCGGTCGTAGAACAGGCAGGACAGGCCGAGCGGGTAGGCCGCAAGAGCCATCATCTGGCCCAGTTGGCCAGCGCCGAGGATGCCGATTTTCAAGGGTGCGCTCATGTCGGGGGCGGAACCGGCGCTTGCCGCTTCAGGGCAGGCGAGGGTCGGGGCGGTCCAGAACCTTGGCGGTCTGTGCCGCACGCAGGGCGTCCAGTCTCTCGCCGTATTCCGGGTATTTGTTGGCCAGAATGGAAGCGGCAAGCAAGGCCGCGTTGGTGGCGCCGGCTTGGCCGATGGCCAGCGTGCCGACGGGAATGCCCGCCGGCATCTGGACGATGGAGAGCAGGGAGTCCATGCCGTTCAGGGCCTTGGGCTGCACCGGAACGCCGAGCACTGGAAGGGAAGTTTTGGCTGCCACCATGCCTGGCAGGTGCGCAGCACCGCCAGCGCCGGCGATGATGACCTCGAGCCCGCGGCTACGCGCTGACTCGGCGTACTCGAAGAGGAGGTCGGGCGTACGGTGTGCCGACACGACACGCACTTCGTGCGGAACGCCCAGCGCTTCCAGGGAGGCCGCCGCATGCTGCAGCGTTTCCCAATCGGAAGTGGAACCCATGATGAGGCCGACCAGTGGTTTCATCGGGGAAATATACCACGCAGGGGGGTGGGCCCCTGTGATGCGTGCCGCAGTCGCGACGGGTCATCGTCACGGGCTGGGTGGCAACTCCCGCAGGTAGCGGAACAGGGCCCGGGCCGCGGCGGGCGAGCGCCCGGCGGTGGTTTCTCGCCCGGCTTCAGCGACGAGACGACGAACGTGCTCGAGGTCCGCCTGGGGCATGGCAGCGGCCAATGCGACGACGGCTTCCTCGCCATCTTGCAGCAGGCGGTCGCGCCACTGCTCCAGCCGGTGGAAGGCACGCGAGGCGGTATCGCGCGAGTCGCGGCGCGCGTTGATGGCAGCCGCAATGGGCTCCACGTCGATCTTCCGCATCAGTTTGCCAATGAGCTGCTTCTGGCGGTACAGCCCGCCGTGCGCAGTGATGCGTTGTGCCAGTTCGACGGCGTCGAAGAGCGATTCCGGCAAAGGGAGCGCCGCCAGTTCCGAAGGCTTCAAGGCGATGAGGGACTCGCCAAGCTCCTGCAGACGGTCCGCTTCACGCTTGCGCATGCTTTTGCTGGGGCCCCATTCCTCGTGTTCGGCTGCGCGTGCTGCGCGTTCCTCTTCGGAGAGTTGTGGCGGCTTCCGGCCGGTCGAATGTCTTTTGCCCATGCGCAGATGATACCAGTCGCCCTGCTAGACTCGGCACATGACCGAAGCCAATGTTTCTGCCGGCCTGGCCGGAAGGGGTGGCGCTGCCGCTGGCGGCGCCTCCGGGGTGTCGTTGCCCGCGAATGTCCGCGAGCTCGAGGATGTGGTGGCGCGTGCGCTGGAAGTCGCGCGCGCAGCCGGTGCCACGGGTGCCGAGATCGGGCTCGGCGTCGATGCTGGGTTGTCGGTCTCGGTGCGGCTGGGCGAAGTGGAATCGCTGGAGTACCAGCGCGATCGCGGTCTGGGTGTGACGGTTTACGTGGGCCAGCGCAAGGGCTCCGCCAGCACCGGCGACCTCTCGCCCGCTGCCGTGGCTGAAACCGTGCGCAAGGCGGTCTCCATTGCTTCTTTCACTGCGGAAGACCCGTGCGCCGGCTTGCCGGACCGCGCGGACCTCGCGGTGGATATTCCCGATCTCGATCTCGCTCACCTCTGGCCCGTCAGCGCCGAGGAGGCAGTGGAGATTGCCAGGCGTTGCGAGGCTGCCGCGTTGGCGGTCGACAAGCGTCTCGTGAACTCCGAGGGCGGGTCGGTCAGCACGCATGCCGGCTTGCGGGTGTTCGGTAACTCGCACGGCTTTCTCGCCAGTTATCCGGGAACGCACCACACCATCAGCTGTTCGGTCCTGGGCCAGGAAGGCGAGGACATGCAGCGCGACTACTGGTACACCACTTCGCGTGACTGGCGCTCACTGGAAGACGCAGAGGCCGTAGGCCGCGTGGCGGGTGAACGCACGGTGCGCCGGCTGGGTGCGCGTCGTCTGGCCACTTGCAAGGCGCCGGTGCTTTACGTTCCCGAGTTGGCGCGCGGTCTTGTGGGGCACTTTCTCGGTGCCATTCGTGGCGGTGCGCAGTATCGCGAGAGCAGTTTTCTGCTGGGTGCCGCAGGCGAAACGCTGTTCCCATCGTTCGTGCAGTTGTTCGAAAGGCCGCACCTCCCTGGTGCGCTCGGCAGTGCGCCGTTCGACGCTGAAGGCGTGGCCACCCATGACCGCGACTGGGTGCGCGATGGTGTTCTGCAGGGCTACGTTCTCGACACCTACAGCGCGCGTCGTCTCGGGCTGCGGACCACGGGCAACGCCGGTGGTACGCACAACTTGCGCGTGGCTCCGGGCACTGCGGACCTGGAAGGCCTGCTCCGACAGATGGGGCGCGGTTTCATGGTCACCGAACTGCTGGGGCAGGGTGTTAACGGCGTGACCGGTGACTATTCGCGGGGGGCCTCGGGTTTCTGGGTCGAGGGTGGGGAAATCGCCTTCCCGGTGCACGAAGTGACCATCGCCGGCAATCTGCGCGAGATGTATCGGCGCGTGGTGGCCATCGGCTCGGACGTCGATACCCGCGGCAGTCTGCAGACCGGCAGTTGGCTGCTGGAAGAGATGACTATCGCGGGAGAGTAGCGCTAGTGGCGTCGGCAGCGCCGGCGCCCGCTGCTTCGACGGAGGCATGCGTCTCGAGCAGTTCGCGCAGCGTGCGCTGGTCCAGTGTGCGCTCCACCGCTTCTTCCACTGCATCGGCGAAGCGGTCTGCCACCGGCAGCGTGTGCGCCTTGTGGAGCAGGCGTTCGTCTTCCGAACGACCCAGTCGAACGGCGGTCAGCGCGTCCTGCAGGCGCAGTACCCCGAGGTCGCGTGCGGGCAGCAGGCGGTCATCATCCGTTTCGACGATGAGCTGATGTTCTACCAGCGCATCGATGACCGAAGCGAGCACGCTGCCTGGCACATCGAAGCGTTCAGCGAGGTCCATGGCCCGCCATCCGCGGGTCTTGCCGGGCCCGGCGAGGAAAGACTCGGCCACGAGCCAAAGCGTGGACAAGGCCAAGCGCTCCTGCAAGCGCGCGGTGGGGCGCACTTCGAGATGCCCGCGGCGCAGATGGCTCGGGTGCTGCAGGTAAAACGACAACTGCGCTCCGAGCAGCAGGATGAGCCAGTTCAGCCACAGCCAGCCGAGCACCAACAGCACCAGCGCGAAGCCGGCGTAGATGGCCACCATCTGCGTGGAGTAGGCGGCGAGGCGCGCAAAGGCCGAGCCGCAGGCCGCCCAGGCCGCACCGGCGAGCAGGGCACCCACCAGGGCATGGCGCCAGCGCACGCGGGTATTCGGCAGCCACTGGTAGATGGCAGTCAGCACGACTGTCACCACCACCAGTGGTTCGCCGGCGGACAAGAGGTGGTGCAGCCCGCTTGCCCAGTTCCAGTGGTCTGCGCGACGCCAGGGCAGGGCACCGTCGATGGCGGAAAAGACGCCGAGCAGGGAAACGAGCAGGACGGGCCCGAGCA
>JBEGRA010000273.1:0-3500 GCA_041180705.1 Pseudomonadota bacterium
TTCAAGCAGTACTGGAGCGCGGGCGTCGAGGTGACCGAAAGCACCTTCCGCCTAGGTATCGCCAACACCATTGCCTCCGCCTTCATTGCTCTCGGGGCTCCTTTGCTCGGCGCCATCGCGGACCGCGCCGGTCGGCGAATGGCGTTGCTGGTGCTGGCCACGTTCCTGGGCGCCACCATGAGCTGCGGTCTGTATTGGGCCGGGCAGGGGCAGTGGGAAATGGCTTCGGCGCTCTACGTGCTGGGCTCCCTGGGTTTCTGGTGGAACAGCCAGTTCTCGGACAGTTTGCTCACGGACGTGGCTGCCCCCGAGGAATACGACTTCGTTTCCGCTTACGGCTACGCCATGGGCTATCTCGGTGGCGGCGTGCTGTTCATCGTGAACGTCCTCATGGTCACCCAGCCCGGTTGGTTTGGTCTCGCGGACGCGGCAGAAGGGGTGCGGCTGTCCTTCCTGACGGTCGGCGTTTGGTGGGTGCTGTTTACCGTGCCTGCGATGCTGTTCGTGCGCGAAGTACGCCCCGAGATTCGGCCGACGGCGTGGCGTGCCATGGCGGAAGGCGTCGCGGAATTGCGGGGCACACTGCGCAGCCTGCGGTCCCATCGCACCTTGCTGGCTTTCCTGCTGGCCTATTGGTTTTACATCGACGGGGTGAACACCGTCATCAAGATGGCAGTGGACTACGGCCTGTCGATCGGGCTGCCGTCGGCGGCCTTGTTGAAGGCCCTGCTGCTCACGCAGTTCGTCGGGTTTCCGGCCTCCGTGGCGTTCGGCGTTCTCGGGCGAAAATTCGGTCCGCGGACCGGCATCTTCATTGCCATCGCCGTCTACGCCGGTGCCACCGTGGCAGCCACGTTCCTCCAGACGGAAAACGATTTCTATGCGCTCGCCGCGGTCATCGGGCTGGTGCAGGGTGGCATCCAGAGCCTGTCCCGCAGTTACTTCGGACGGTTGGTCCCGGCGGGACATGCCGGCGAGTACTTCGGCTTCTACAACATGATGGGGAAGTTCGCCTCGGTACTCGGCCCGCTGCTGGCGGGCGTCACGGCCCTGCTCACCCGCGACCCCCGTCTGTCCATCCTGTCCATTGCCCTGTTGTTCGTCATCGGAGCGGTGTTGCTGGCCCGGGTTCCGCGCGAGGGCGCCTGAGGTAGACACCTGACCCCGAGGGGGCTATAAGAGCGGGGAATGCATCGGTTCGGCTGGGGTCTTTTTCTCCAGCCTGCCGCCCGGGGGGGGATATGCAAGCCGTTGAAACCTATTGCACTGCCACGGTTCGTCCGCACGAACGGTTGCAGTTCTGGAACACCATTTCCAACCGCATCTTCAGCGGCACGCAGGTCCGTTCCGCGGACCCGGTGTTCGACGCCGAAATGTGGTGGTGGCGCGTGGGAAGTCTTTCCCTGCTGCGTCCCCGGTGCCCCGTGGCCGTGGTCGATCGCTACGGCGACTCGCAAGGGAAGGACGCCACCCATGTCGTGCTCCACTTGCAGCACCGCGGCACCTCACGCGTGCTGCAGGGCAGCCAGGCGGCCCAGTTGTGCGCCGGGGACCTCGTGCTGAATACCCCGGCTGAACACTATCGTCTGGACGTGCTGGCGCGGACGGACATGCTTTCGGTGGAAATGCCCCTCGCGCCGTTGGAGCAACGCTACCCGGATATCCGCGAGGCGCTGGGCCAGCGTTTGCCGGGCACCTCCAGTGCCGTGCAGACGCTGCACTCCTATTTGCTTTCGCTGTGGCAGAGCGGCTTTGCGGCGGACGTCAGCGATGAATGGCTGGACGATGCCGAGGCGGTGTTCTATTCACTGCTGGGGGCTGCCGTCCGCAATGGTCGGCGCGGCCCTGCGGCTGCGGTCACCAAGCCGCTGGTCCATCGACTGAAAGCGCTGGTGCAGGCGCGTCTGGAAGATGCGGACCTGGGGACGCATCGGCTCGCCCGCGAAGCCGGCGTTTCGCCGCGTTCGGTGCAGAATGCTTTTGCCGAGGTGGGCCTCACGCCTTCCATGTACATCACGCAGTGTCGTCTGGAAAAGGCGGCGGCCTTGCTCTCGGTCCATGCCGGGCGCGGCGTGACGGAAATCGCGCACGAGTGCGGGTTCAACGACAGCGGCTATTTCTCGCGCTGCTTCCGCGCGCACTACGGCGTGGCCCCGAGCGCTTGGCGCAGGGGCTGAGGCCAGACTCAAGCCCGCCCCCGCGGTGCAACTCCCGGCGGCGTTACTTCCCAGGGAAGTAGCGCCAGGCGAGGTAAGCATTTGCGGCGGCCTCCATCTCGGCGGCCAGCGCCGGCAACGCCTTGGCTACGCGCTCCGAGTAGGTCTTTTCACCTTCCTCCGGCAGACGAGGCAGGCCAGCCTTCTCCGCGCGGCGGCACGCTCTCCGCCATTGGCGAACGGCGGCAGGTGCCGGTCGCCAGTTTCCCGCGCTCACCACCATCCAGAACAGGACGACACCCGCGGCGGCCAGCAGCGCGACCAGTGCGCGGACCACGCTGCCGAGCCCGTCGTCACCGAAGCCAAGCGCGGCGGCCAGCCGTTCCTGAGCGGAGCGGTCGAACTGCAGGAAACGTTGCTGCCAGAGAGTACGGGCAGCATCCACCATGGCGCGGGCTTCGCCCAGCCAGGCCCATCGGTTGGCCCAGCGTCCGGCAACCGGTTCATCGTCGCCAAGCGCGCTTTCCAGCCCTTGTTCAACACGCTCCGGAGCCACGGCTGCAGTCGGGTCGATGCGCACCCAGCCCGCTCCGCGCAGCCATACCTCCACCCAGGCATGGGCGTCGGACTGCCGGATCAGCAAGTACCTGCCGAGCCGGTTCCATTCGCCCCCCTGATAGCCGGTGACGATGCGTGCGGGGATACCCGCTGCACGTGCGACGGCAGCAAACGCCGACGCGTAATGACCGCAGAACCCCTGCCGGGTCTCGAAGAGGAATTCGTCGACGGCGTTGGTGTTGTCCAACTGTGGCGGTGTGAGCGTGTACGTGAAGGGCGGTTCACTGAAGCGCTGCAGCACGGCCTGCAACAGCGTACGGTCATCCGTGTACGTCGCACGCAGTTCGGCAGCCCATGCCTGCGTCTGCGGGTTGGTGCCAGCGGGCCATTGCAAGGCACGGCGACGCAGCGAGAGCGGTAGTTCGCCGGGGACCGTCGCGGCCGGGTAACTGGTGGCCTCGTAGGCCAGCAAGGCGGTGACAGGCTGTTCTGATTGAACGGTCAGGTCCCAGCCCTGCGTCGCTCGCGGCAGGTCCCAGGCGGTGGCACGTTCCAGCAGCGGCAGGTAGTGGTGTTGCGAGGGCTCCAGCAGAACCCGATAACTGACCGCCGTTCCGCGAGGGGCCGGTAGAGTCCTGGGGTATGGCGTGCCGCGCGCCACGCGCCAGGTCCCGCCATCAAAGTCATGCAGTACCGGCCCGCGCCAGTAACGCTGCGGGCGCGGAGGCAAGCGGCCCGCGAAGAACACCCGCATCACCGGGTCATCCGACAGGGACAGTTCGCTGA
>JBEGRA010000274.1:0-2825 GCA_041180705.1 Pseudomonadota bacterium
ATCTTCGCGGCGCAGATGAAATCGTTCACCGACAGACCATCGATTTCGTGCGTCGTGAACAGCACGCGGCAATAGTTGTAGCCCACCTCGAGGTCGGGGTGATGGTCCTCGGCATTGGCGATGTAGGCCAGCGCGTTCACGAAACCCATCGTCCGGTAGAAGTTCCGGAAGGAAATGTTCCGGCGCAGGCTCTTGCCGTCTTCGCTCAAGCGCCAGTCCGGGTGAAGTTGCGCCATGGCTTCTGCCGCCGCAGCGGCTTCCATCGGAGCGATGCCGCCACGGCAGGATTCACAGCGACGGTCTTTCAGCAGGGGTTCGCTCACGCGCGTCTCCGATAGGTGCGGGCGATGTACGCCTCCACCAGGTCCTGGAATTCCTCGGCAATCCGCTCGCCCTTCAGCGTGACGGTTTTCTCGCCGTCTTCATACACGGGCGCCACCGGGCGCTCCCCGGTGCCGGGCAGGCTGATGCCGATGTTGGCGTGCTTGCTTTCGCCGGGCCCGTTCACCACGCAGCCCATCACGGCCACGTTCATCATTTCCACGCCTTCGAATTCGCTCCGCCAAGCGGGCATGCGATGACGGATGTGGCTTTGGATGGACTGCGCCAGTTCCTGGAAGTAGGTGCTGGTGGTACGGCCGCAGCCGGGGCAGGCGACCACTTGTGGCAGGAAGGCGCGGAACCCCATGGATTGCAGGATTTCCTGGGCCACGATGACTTCGCGGGTGCGGTCGCCGCCGGGTTCGGGCGTGAGCGAGACGCGGATGGTGTCGCCGATGCCTTCCTGCAGCACCACGGCCATCGCCGCCGTGCTGGCGACGATGCCCTTGCTGCCCATGCCGGCTTCGGTGAGCCCGAGGTGCAGGGGGAATTCACAGCGGGCGGCGAGTTTGCGATAGATGGTGATGAGGTCCTGCACGCCGCTCACCTTCGCGGACAGCACGATACCGTCGCGCGGTTGGCCGAGTTCCACCGCCCGCTCTGCGCTGTCGATGGCGCTGACGACGATGGCTTCGCGCACCACGTCCATGGCATCCCAAGGTTCGGCGCGCTGGTTGTTCTCGTCCATCAAGCGCGTCAGCAGGTCCTGGTCGAGGCTGCCCCAGTTAACGCCGATGCGCACCGGCTTGCCGTAGCGGCAGGCCATTTCGATCATCTCGGCGAACTGCGTGTCGCGCTTGCTGCCACGGCCCACGTTGCCGGGGTTGATGCGCAGCTTCGCGAGCGCTTCGGCGCAAGCCGGGTGTGCCTTCAGCAAACGATGACCATTGAAGTGGAAGTCGCCCACCAGAGGCACTTCGATGCCCATGGCGGCGAGACGGTCGCGGATGTGTGGGACGGCCGCGGCCGCGCCTTCCTCGTTCACGGTGACACGTACTAGTTCGCTACCGGCACGGGCGAGCGAGGCCACCTGTGCCACCGTGGCCTCGATGTCCGCGGTGTCCGTGTTGGTCATGGACTGCACGACGATGGGGGCGCCGCCGCCGAGGGCGACGCCACCGATACGGGCCTGCAGGCTCCGGCGGCGATTGGGCAAGGCCATGAGTTCAGATCACCAGATGCGGATGCGGTCTTCCGGCGCCTTCCACATGCCGTCACCAGGCTGAGTGGAGAAGGCCTGATGGAAGGCATCCATGTTCACCGGCGTGCCGATGGCACGGAAGCGGCCGGGGGAGTGGGGGTCCGTCGTCAACTGCAGCAGCAACGTGGCATCGCGGTATTGCGAACGCCACACCTGTGCCCAGCCGAGGAAGAAGCGCTGGTCGCCGGTGAGACCGTTGACCACCGGCGCCTCTTTGCCGTCCAGCGAGAGACGGTAAGCACGGTAGGCAACCGCAAGCCCGGAGACGTCCGCGAGGTTCTCGCCAAGCGTCAGTTTTCCCTGGATGTTCTTGCCGGGCAGCGGCTGGTAGCCGTCGTACTGTGCCACCACGCGGGCCGTGAGTGCTTCGAAGGCCTTGCGGTCATCGGGCGTCCACCAGTTGTTAAGGTTACCGTCGGCGTCGTACTTGCTGCCCTGATCATCGAAGCCGTGGCTGATCTCATGGCCGATGACAGCGCCGATGCCACCGTAGTTCGTGGCGTCATCCGCGGCCATGTCGAAGAACGGCGGCTGCAGGATGGCCGCAGGGAACACGATTTCGTTCATTGTCGGGCTGTAGTAAGCGTTCACCGTCTGCGGCGTCATGCCCCATTCGCTGCGGTCGATGGGCTTGCCCAGCTTGCCGAGGTTGCGGTCGAGCTCAAAACGGTTGCTGCGCTGGGCATTGCCGACCGGGTCGTCCGCCTTCACCTCGAAAGCCGAGTAGTCGCGCCACACATCGGGGTAGGCAATCTTCACGCGGAACGAAGCGAGCTTCTTCTGCGCTTGCTCCTTCGTGGCGGGCGTCATCCAGGTGAGCCCGTCGATGCCGAGACGATAGGCTTCCTGCAGGTTCGCGACGAGCGCGACCATGCGTGCCTTCGCCTCGGGTGGGAAGTGGCGTTCCACGTAGAGACGGCCGACGGCTTCGCCGAGCGCGCCGCCGCGTCCCGCACCGACCGCGTCCGCGCCCTGGCGCCAACGGGGTTCTTCCTGCTGCAGACCGCGCAGCGTGCGGCCGAAGAGTTCGAAGCGCGCGGTGCGCAGCGGCTTCGGCAGTACCTCCGCGTAGCTGCTGAGCACGCGATAGCGGAAATAGGCGCGCCAGGTTTCTGCCGGCTCCGAACGGAACAGGCCGGCGACAGCGGCGATGACTTCCGGTTGGCGGATGTTCGCTTCCGTGATGTTCGCGCCACCGCTACCGATGGCGTTGAACATGGCACGCCACGGCAGGTCTGCCACG
>JBEGRA010000275.1:0-8683 GCA_041180705.1 Pseudomonadota bacterium
GGCGGGTTGGGCATTCCGGGCACGGACCGCGGTTACTACACCCTCACGATCGAGTCGACCAACCTGGCTACGTCCTTCACCGCCGTGGCTGTCCCGGTGGCCGGCGGGCCGCAGGTGCGGGACACGGACTGCGCCCGCTTTACCCTCACCGAGGCCTTGTTGCGCGGGGCCACGAAGTCCGCCGGTACGGACAATACCGCCACCTGCTGGCGCTGAAGCCACCCACTGGTGCTGATTCCACCGGGGCGGCTGGGCTGCGGTATACTGGTGCGCTTATCCCGGCCCCGGGCGAGTGTGGCGGAATTGGTAGACGCGCTGGATTTAGGTTCCAGTGGGTAACCCCGTGAGGGTTCGAGTCCCTCCTCTCGCACCATTGGCCGGGTGTTGGAAAAGAACAGAATTTCCTTTCAGGACAAGAGGTTGGTTCAGCCATGAGTGTGTCGGTGCAGGTGATGGGTATCCTCGGTCGCCGTATGGAAGTGGCAGTGCCCGCCGAGCGGGTCGAGAAGGCGTTCTCGCTGCGGCTCCAGACGGTCAGTCGCACCGCCAAGATCAAGGGTTTCCGCCCCGGCAAGGCGCCGCTGGACATCGTCCGCCGCCAGCACGGTGCGCAGGTCCGCGACGAAGTGGTGAACGAGATCATTGGCCAGGCGCTCAGCGAGAGCCTGCGTCAGGAAGGTCTGCAGCCGGTCGGTCAGCCGCAGGTCGAGCCCCTGTCGCTCGGCTCCGGTGAAGACCTCCGCTTCGCAGCCCACTTCGAGGTGTACCCCACGGTCACCCTGCAGGGCCACGAAGGCATGGAACTCACCCTGCCGCAGGTGGAAGTCACCCCGGCGGACATCGACGCCATGATCGAAACGCTGCGCAAGCAGCGCCCGGACTACTCCGACGCCGGTCGTCCCGCGCAGGACCAGGACCGCGTCACCGTCGACTTCGAAGGCACCCTCGACGGCGTGCCGTTCGACGGCGGCAAGGCCGAAGGCATCAACTTCATCCTCGGCGGCGGTCGCATGATCCCCGACTTCGAGGCTGGCATTCGTGGCGGTTCCGCCGGCGAAACGCGCACCTTCGACGTGAACTTCCCGGCGGACTACGGCGCGCCGCAGCTGGCTGGCAAGACCGCCCAGTTCACCGCCACCGTGCAGAAGGTGGAAGAGCCCAAGCTGCCCGAGCTGAACGATGAGTTCTGCAAGGCCTTCGGCATCGACGAAGGCGGCATCGACCGTCTGCGCGCCGAGGTGGCGGACAACATGAACCGCGAGCTCGCCCAGACGCTGAAGCAGCGCCGCCGTACGGCCATCCTCGACAAGCTGGCGGAGTCCAATCCGCTCGAGCTGCCGCAGATGCTCGTCGAGCAGGCCATCCGCGAACTCCAGCTGGACATGCTCCGCCGCATGGGCGCCCGCGATGCGAAGGCTCTGCCCCCGCGCGACCCGTTCGTGGAGCCGGCCCGCAAGCGCGTCCAGATCGGCTTGCTGATGACCGAGCTCGTGAACACCGCCGGCATCCAGATCGAAGCTTCCGTGCTCGACGAGCGCATTGCCGAGGCTGCCGCCCAGACGCAGAACCCGGAAGAGGCTGAAAAGCAGTACCGCAACAACCCGCAGGTGATGCAGCAGCTGCAAATGGCGGTTTTGGAAGAGGCGGCCCTTGAATGGGTGGCCTCCCGGGCCAATGTCACTCCCCAGCCGGCCACGTTCCGCGAAGTGATGAACTTCGGCGCCGAGGCCTGAGGTTTGGCGTAGCCAGGCCGATACCGGGGAGGGGAGCCTTCCTTTCCCCGATTTGTCCAGTACACGGAAGGAGTAGCGAATGAACGAGCGTGCTTTGAATCTGGTGCCGATGGTGGTCGAACAGTCCGCCCGCGGCGAGCGCGCCTACGACATCTACTCGCGCTTGCTGAAGGAGCGCATCATCTTCTGTGTCGGGCCGGTCGAGGACTACATGGCGAACGTCATCGTCGCCCAGCTCCTGTTCCTGGAAAGCGAAAACCCGGACAAGGACATCGCGATGTACATCAACTCGCCTGGTGGCCATGTCACCGCGGGTTTGGCCATCTACGACACCATGCAGTTCATCAAGCCGAATGTCAGCACCATCTGCATCGGTCAGGCGGCCAGCATGGGCGCCGTGTTGCTGGCCGGCGGTGCCAAGGGCAAGCGATATGCGCTGCCGCACAGCCGCGTCATGATCCACCAGCCGCTGGGCGGCTTTCAGGGCCAGGCGACGGACATCGACATCCACGCCCGTGAAATTCTCTATATCCGCGACCGCTTGAACGGCATTCTGGCCCATCACACCGGCCAGACGCTCGACCGCATCAAGGCGGACACCGAACGCGACAATTTCATGTCGTCCGAAGCCGCGCGCGACTACGGCATGATCGATCACGTGCTGGCGAAGCGTGACGTAGCCCCGACGGCCTGACGGCCGCCGTGCTATAAACCCTTTTAGGCACCCCTGCAGGAGCGCTGAATGAGCGACGATACCCGGGCCAAGGACGACGGCAAGCTGCTTTACTGCTCGTTCTGCGGCAAGAGCCAGCACGAGGTGCGCAAGCTCATCGCCGGCCCCTCGGTATTCGTCTGCGACGAATGCGTCGAGCTCTGCAACGACATCATCCGCGAAGAGCTCGAAGAGAAGCAGGAGCGCTCTCGCGAGAAGCTGCCGAAGCCGCAGGAAATCAAGAAGGTTCTCGACGACTACGTCATTGGCCAGGACAAGGCCAAGAAGACGCTCGCCGTGGCCGTCTACAACCACTACAAGCGCCTGCAGAGCAACGCGCCCGCCGGCGAGAAGAAGGCGCGCGCCAAGGACGAAGTGGAACTGGCCAAGAGCAATATCCTGCTCATCGGCCCCACCGGTTCCGGCAAGACGCTGCTGGCCGAAACCCTGGCCCGCCTGCTGAACGTGCCGTTCACCATCGCGGATGCCACCACGCTCACTGAAGCCGGCTACGTCGGTGAGGACGTGGAAAACATCATCCAGAAGCTCCTGCAGAAGTGCGATTACGATGTGGAGAAGGCCCAGACGGGCATCGTCTACATCGACGAAATCGACAAGATTTCCCGCAAGAGCGACAACCCGTCCATCACCCGCGACGTGTCCGGCGAAGGCGTGCAGCAGGCCCTGCTGAAGCTCATCGAAGGCACCGTGGCCAGCGTGCCGCCGCAGGGCGGTCGCAAGCATCCCCAGCAGGAGTTCCTGCAGGTGGATACCTCGAACATCCTGTTCATCTGCGGTGGTGCGTTCTCGGGTCTGGACAAGATCATCCTGAACCGTACCCAGAAGAGCGGCATCGGCTTCGTGGCGGAGGTCCGCAACAAGGACGAACGCCCCCACGGCGTGGAAGTGTTCCGCGACGTGGAGCCGGAAGACCTCGTGAAGTACGGCCTCATCCCCGAGTTCGTCGGCCGCCTGCCCGTGGTGGCCACCCTGAACGAACTGGACGAAGACGCGCTCATCTCCATCCTGACGTCGCCGCGGAACGCGCTCACCAAGCAGTACCGCAAGCTGTTCGAGATGGAAGGCGCGGACCTGGAGTTCGCGGACAGCGCCCTGCGGGCTGTGGCCAAGCGTGCCATGATCCGCAAGACCGGCGCCCGCGGTCTGCGCACCATCCTCGAAAACGTCCTGCTGGACACCATGTACGAACTGCCGGCGCTCAAGAACGTCGACAAGGTCATCGTGGACGATGCCGTCATCAACGGCGAAGCACCGCCGTACATCCTCTACAAGGCCCCTGAAAAGCCGGCCGAAGAGCAGCCGAAGATCGCGAACGCCGGCTAAAAGTTGATGCTGGGGCTGGCTGGTGCTGGAGCTAGCTGATGTGGGAGCGAGCTTGCTCGCGACTCTTAAAAAACCGGGCTCTGCCCGGTTTTTTCATGCCTGACCTGAAAGAGTCGGCAGCAAGCTGCCTCCCACAAAGATTCCCATCACTGTAGGCACGAGCTGTTGTGAGAGAGCTGTTGTGGGAGCGAGCTTGCTCGCGACTCTCCCCCTGGGGCTGGCCCCACTCCATTTCCTGCCGGTAGCTATTGTGGGAGCGAGCTTGCTCGCGACTCTTACCGGGCCAAGCGCAAACCTTCGGACTTCGGCAAATTACTCGGTTTTCGTGCCGCCAAAACCTCGTATTTTCGTTGAACTTCGCTGATTTTGGGGGCTGGTTCTACCCGTTTTCCTGCGTCACGCTGTGGCCATGGAAAACTCTCCAGCCATCTCGGGAACGTTGCACCTGAACGACAAGGGCTACCGTGCCCTTCGTCGTTACCGTTACTCCGTTCCCGGAACCGCATACCTGGTTACGAGCGTCGTCGACGGGAGGCGGCCACTGTTCGCTGATTTCGACACAGCCTGCCGCGTGGCGCGGTGTATGGCGGGCGGCGGCAAACTGCTCGATAGCCGCGTGATGGCCTGGGTGTTGATGCCCGACCATGCCCATTGGCTGGTTCAGTTAGGGCGAGGGCTGGCGCTGCCGGCCACCGTCCAGCGTTTGAAGTCCATGACGGCCAGGGCCGCCGGCGTCGAGAGTGGTCAGGTGTGGCAGGCGGGTTATCACGAGCGTTGCCTGCGCGGGGAACGGGAGTGGCGCCCGGCGGCGCGCTATTTGGTGCGAAACCCCGTACGCGCCGGGCTTTGTGCCTCCGTCTGGGACTACGCCTTCTGGGATGCGGAGTGGCTGGATGAGCGGGCCGCTCGAGGGGACCCGGCGGGGTAGGGGGACCAAGGGGAAAAAGAGTCGCGAGCAAGCTCGCTCCCACAACAGCTCGCTCCCACAGAAGAGCTCTCTGACTAGGCGGCAGGGGATTGTGGGAGGCAGCTTGCTGCCGACAGTCGCGAGCAAGCTCGCTCCCACAAGGAGTCGGGAGCAAGCTCCCTACTACAAAGAACAGTCGGGAGCTCGCCCCCCATGAAGTCGGTCGCAGGTAAACAAGGACGTATTACAATGTACGACATGAGTATTCTTACGCTGCGAATTCCGGATGGCCTCGATGCCGAGTTGGCCCGCCAATGCGCGGAACTCGGCGTGTCCAAGAGCGACTTCGCGCGGGAGGCCTTGCGCCGGCACCTGGCCACCCGGGAGTTCCGGCGGCTTCGCGGCGAGTTGGTGCCGCTGGCCATGGCGCAGGGTGTCTTCACGGACGATGACGTGTTCCTGCGGTTGGGCAAGATCTAGGCCCACGCGCGCTGTTGCAGGCTGGTCGCCATGCGTGTTGCCATCGACTCGTCGGTGCTGGTCGCCGCTGCCATTGCGCGGGCGGGGGTTTGTGCCAATCTCGTGGAAGATGTTTTGGCCGGGCACGTCCTGGTCTTGTCGGGCTCTATCCTCGATGAAGTCGAGCGCGTGCTCTGCGAGAAATTCGCTTACCCGCCGGAGCAGGCAAGACACCTTCGCCAATTCTGGGAGCGCGTCGCGGAGTTGGTAGAGCCGGCCCTGGTTCCCGTGGAAGCATGCCGCGACGTTGCCGATCTTCCTGTCCTCGGCACTGCACTGGCAGGGGCGGTGTCGGTACTGGTGACCGTGGACCGCGACCTGTTGGATCTGTGCGAGTACCGCGGCATAGCCATCCGGCGCCCGGCCGGGTTTTGGGCGGTGTCGGGCGGGTGAAGAGTCGCGAGCAAGCTCGCTCCCACAAAAGCCACCGGCAGCAAATCCTGTAGTGCCACTGCCCAGGAAGAGTCGCGAGCAAGCTCGCTCCCACAGAAGACAAAGGGGATTGTGGGAGGCAGCTTGCTGCCGACTGAAGAATCGCGAGCAAGCTCGCTCCCACAAGGGGGCATTTCATCTGTGGGAGGCAGCTTGCTGCCGACTGAAGAGTCGCGAGCAAGCTCGCTCCCACATCAGCTCGCTCCTACAAAAGCGTGCCAACGTGCGTTGGCCCCTTGAACTCCTCCCCCCGGCCCCCACTAGGCTAAGCTAACAGCCACAAGGCTCCCCGCTCCCCGAGGCCCCCGGCCTCCCGCAGTTTTCCGAGGCCCCCCGTGTCCAGTACGCCCACTCCTGAAGTCCCCGCCACCGTGGAAGCCGTCGCCAACGGCACCATCCCGGTTCTGCCGCTGCGGGACGTCGTCGTCTACCCCCACATGGTCATCCCGCTCTTCGTCGGGCGCGAAAAATCCATCCTCGCGCTGGACGAGGCCATGAAGGGCGACAAGCAGATCATCCTCGTCGCCCAGAAGCAGGCGGACGTGGACGACCCGAAGGCGGACGACCTCTACCGCATCGGCACCCTGGCCACCATCCTGCAGTTGCTGAAGCTGCCGGACGGCACCGTGAAGGTGCTGGTGGAAGGCTCGGCCCGCGCCACGGTGGACGAACTCATCGCGGCGGATTTCTTCGCGGCGCGTGTCACTGCGCTGCCCGAGCTGGAGTCCTACGACGAACGCGAGATCGACGTGCTGGTGCGCTCGGTCATCAGCCAGTTCGAACAGTACGTGAAGATGAACAAGAAGGTGCCGCCGGAGATTCTCACCTCCCTGGCAGGCATCGAGCAGCCGGGCCGCCTCGCGGACACCGTGGCTGCGCACATGGCGCTGAAGCTGCTGGAGAAGCAGAAGGTGCTGGAGATTACCGACGTGCGCAAGCGCGTCGAACACGTGCTGGCGCTGGTGGAAGGCGAGATGGAGGTGCTTCAGATCGAGAAGCGCATCCGTGGTCGCGTGAAGCAGCAGATGGAGAAGAGCCAGCGCGAGTACTACCTGAACGAGCAGATGAAGGCCATCCAGCGCGAGCTGGGCGACATGGAAGACGCGCCGAACGAACTCGGCGAGTTGGAAAAGCGCGTGCGCAAGGCCGGCATGTCGAAGGAAGCTCGCGAGAAAGCGCTCGCGGAGCTTGGCAAGCTGAAGCTCATGTCGCCCATGAGCGCGGAAGCCACCGTGGTGCGCAACTACGTGGATGCGCTCGTGAAGGCGCCGTGGAAGAAGCGCAGCAAGGTGCGTCACGACATCGCCGCGGCCCAGCAAGTGCTGGACGCAGACCACTACGGGCTTGACAAGGTGAAGGAGCGCATCGTCGAGTACCTCGCGGTGCAGCAGCGCGTGCAGAACCTGCGCGGGCCCATCCTGTGTCTCGTGGGTCCGCCGGGCGTCGGCAAGACGTCACTCGGCCAGAGCATCGCCAAGGCCACGAACCGCGAGTTCGTGCGCATGTCGTTGGGTGGCGTACGCGACGAAGCCGAAATCCGCGGCCACCGCCGTACGTACATCGGCTCCATGCCCGGCAAGATCATCCAGAACCTGTCGAAGGTGGGCGTGCGCAACCCGCTCTTCCTGCTCGACGAAATCGACAAGATGTCCATGGACTTCCGCGGCGACCCGTCTTCGGCGCTGCTCGAAGTGCTGGACCCGGAGCAGAACGGCACTTTCAACGACCACTACCTCGAGGTGGACTTCGACCTCTCCGAGGTCATGTTCGTCTGCACCGCGAACAGCCTGAACATTCCGGCGCCCTTGCTGGACCGCATGGAAGTCATTCGTCTGCCCGGCTACACGGAAGACGAGAAGCTCGCCATCGCGCGCCGTTATCTGCTGCCCAAGCAGATGAAGGTGAACGGCGTGAAGGACGATGAGCTGCAGGTCGACGACAGCGGCATCACGGACATCATCCGTCACTACACGCGCGAAGCCGGCGTGCGCAACCTCGAGCGCGAGGTCTCCAAGATCTGCCGCAAGACGGTGAAGCAACTGCTGCTCAGTCCCGGCGACAAGCCGGTGAAGGTGGAGGAAGACAACATCCCCGTCTACCTCGGCGTGCGTCGCTTCCGTTACGGCAAGGCCGAGGAAGAGAGCCGCGTGGGGCAGGTCACGGGTCTGGCGTGGACCGAAGTGGGCGGCGAGCTGCTCAGCATCGAAGCCGCGGTGGTGGGCGGCAAGGGCAAGCTCACGTACACCGGCCAGCTCGGCAGCGTCATGCAGGAGTCCATCCAGGCTGCGATGACGGTCGTGCGCAGCCGCGCCGAAGTCCTCGGCATCGACGTGGAGTTCAACCAGAAGAACGACGTGCACGTGCACGTGCCGGAAGGCGCCACGCCGAAGGACGGCCCCAGCGCCGGTATCGGCATGTGCACCGCACTGGTCTCTGCGCTGACGAAGATTCCCGTGCGCTCGGATGTGGCGATGACCGGTGAAATCACTCTACGTGGCGAAGTGCTGCCGATCGGCGGGCTGAAAGAGAAGCTGCTGGCGGCTCACCGCGGCGGCATCACCACCGTGCTCATCCCGCACGACAACGAGAAGGACCTCGCCGACATCCCGGACAACATCAAGGGCAAGCTCGATATCCGCACCGTGAAGTGGATAGACGAGGTGCTCGAGGTGGCGCTGCTGCGTTCGCCGTTGCCGAAGGCTGCCAAGAACGCCAAGGCGGCCAAGGCGACCGTGAAGGCGGTGGTGAAGGCGGCCAAGGCTGCCCCGAAGCGCAAGGCCGTGCGCGCGCACTGAAGATAGTCGGGAGCAAGCTCCCTCCCACAAATGGGAGGGGGGTCCTGTAGGAGCGAGCTCCCTCCTACAGGCAAGCACGGGTCCTGTAGGAGCGAGCTTGCTCGCGACTCTTCAAGTCGGCAGCAAGCTGCCTCCCACGGGCTCGCGACTCTCGCAAAAAAACCTCTTGCGGGGCTTGCCGAACGGCCACACCGTGCGTATAGTTCCGGGCTCCCACTGGGGGTGCTTAGCTCAGCTGGGA
>JBEGRA010000276.1:0-11043 GCA_041180705.1 Pseudomonadota bacterium
GCCGCCTCTGCCGCGGACGGCAAGGGCATCAACAACGTGCTGGGTTTCCCGGGGCTGTTCAAGGGCGCGCTGGAAGCGCGCGCCAAGGAGTTCACGGACGCCATGCTGTTGGCGGCGGCGCACCGTATTGCGGAACTGGCGCTGGGGGATGACCTGGTGCCCGACTGCCTCGACAAGAACGTACATGCCGAGGTGACGGCTGCCGTGCGGCGGGCGGCGGAGAGCCCGGCGGCGTAAAACCGGGCGGCTGAAGACTAGTAGCGCCAGCCCAGGCGCTTGAAGCCCTGCGCAGCCAGCCAGATGGGGCCGATGAGCAGGAACTGCAGGTCCTGAAAGAACGAGGGCTTCTTGCCCTCGACGGCGTGGCCGATGAACTGGCCTACCCAGGCCAGCACGAACAGGCCCACCGTGGACTGCCACACCGCGGGGCCACCGTGGGCGGCCCAGGCTTTCAAGGCATCCACGCCGAGGAAAAGCACCACGAACACCGGCAGCAGCGCGAGCGCCAAGCGCCAGGACAAACGCGCGTAGTAGACGAAGGTGGCGCCTACCAGCAGGTTGGCGAGGTCCAGTGGCGGCAGGAAGGGCACCTGCCATGGCACCAGAGAAAAGAAAGACAGCACGCACATCACGATGACCGGCACGCAGATGACGTGCAGGATTTCGTTCACGGTGTTCTGGTGACTCTCGCCATAAGCGTCCAGCCAACGGTCCACCGTGCGCGTGTTCACAAAGTGTCTTCCCCAAGCAGGTTGCGGAGTTTCTTCAGCGCGTTGGCTTCGATCTGCCGGACACGCTCTGCCGAAACCTTATATTCCGCCGCCAGTTCGTGCAAGGTGGCCTTGTCTTCGGCTAGGAAGCGGCGCACCAGGATGTCCCGACTGCGGGCATCCAGCGAGGCCACGGCCGCCTTCAGGCGGTCGGAGGTGTCCTGCTCGCTCTCGTCGCGTTCCACGGAAAGGGCCGGGTCCGCGTCGTGGGCAGCGAGGTAGGAAGCCGGCGAGTAGCTGCCGTCTTCGTCGTCCGCATCCGGAATGGGATCGAAGGCCACGTCGCGCGCCGAAAGGCGCTTTTCCATTTCCGTGACTTCCGCCGGGTCCACGTTGAGGTCGCGGGCGACGGCAGCGGTTTCTTCGGCCGTGAGCCAAGCAAGGTTCTTCTTCGACTTGCGGAGGTTGAAGAACAGCTTGCGCTGCGCCTTGGTGGTGGCGACCTTCACCAGTCGCCAGTTGCGCAGCACGTATTCGTGGATTTCCGCGCGGATCCAGTGGACCGCGAAGGACACGAGGCGGACGCCGACGTCCGGGTTGAAGCGCTTCACGGCCTTCATGAGGCCGACGTTGCCTTCCTGGACGAGGTCTGCCAGCGGCAGGCCGTAGCCGTGGTAACCACGGGCGATATGCACCACGAAACGCAGGTGCGAGAAAACGAGCTGGCGGGCGGCTTCGAGGTCGCCGTGGTCGCGCAGTTGCTGGGCGAGCGCCAGTTCGGCTTCGCGTGACAGCACCGGGACCTTGGCGACGGCGTCGATGTAAGCATCGAGCGAGCCTACCGGGCCGCGCAGGGCCACGGCCGGCAGCAGACCGGTAGCGGCAGCGGAGCGGGGCAGGGCGATAGCGGTGGTCATGGTGACTCCCTCCTTGGGGTGAACCAATCTTAGCACTCACTGGATTGGAGTGCTAAGGGGTCCGGAAGTTCCCCGAGAGCATCGCCTGTTTTTCAAACCGAATCAGTGGGTTGTGTCACACGCTCGGTTCAAGCTGCCGCAGCCGCCAGGTGGCGGCAACGCCGCTGCCCAGCCAGCCGAGCACCGCGCCGGTGGCCACCAGGCTGAAATACCCGGCCATCGGCAGGCCCAGCAGTTGGTAGTCGCTGCCGTAAAGCGCAGCCACCCGGGCAACACCGGGGCCGGCCCAAGCCACGGCACCCACTACCAGCCACCACGCCACGAGCCCGCCACCCAAGCCGTACCAGAGGCCGGTGTAGAGGAAGGGGCGGCGGACGAAGCCGTCGCTGGCGCCGAGCAGTTTCGACACTTCGATTTCCGCGCGGCGTGTTTCGATGTCGCCGCGTACCACCTGGCCCACTACCAGCAGCACCGCCACGGCCAGCAGAATGCCGGCGCCGTCGCTGATGCGGCGTGAAATGGCCAGCAGGGCCTGCAGGCGCTCGAGCCATTGCGTGTCCGCCACCACCTGGTCTACTTCGTTCAGGCGGCCGAGCGCCGTGCGCAGGGCCGTCAGGGCGGCGGGGTTGGTGGCTCGGGGCGCCGGCGTGATGACCAGCGTGGCGGGCAGTGGGTTGTCGGTGAGGGCGTCCAGCGCTTCGCCGAACCCGGAGCGCAGGCGGAACTCCGCGAGCCCCTGCTCGGCCGTGATGAGTTGGACTTTGGCGACGTCGTCGCGGGCGCCGACACGCTCGGCAACCTGTTGCGCACGCGCGGTACCGAGTTCCGGCTTCAGGAAAACATCGATGCTGTAGGCGCGGCCTTGCCCCGGGCCCACGGCCTCGAGGTTGCGCACGACGACCTGCAGCAAGGCGGGCAACGCCAGCGCCACACCGATGACCAGCCAGACCATGAGCGTTGCGACAGGGCGGGCGTAGAGCCGGCCGATGGAGGCGACGCTGACCTGTGCATGACGCTCCAGCCAGCCGTCCAGCCGCGTCCGGAAGCTGCGCTGCACGGCGCTCAGGGCTTCATCCGCCATGGTCTGCTCCGTGGACCGTGGCGGGGTCGTCACGCAATACGCGGCCTTGGCCGAGGTGCAACTGCCGGACCGGGAAGCGCTCGATGAGATGGACGTCGTGCGTGGCGATGACCACCGTGGTGCCCACGCCGTTGAAGCGCTGGAAGATGCCCATGACGTCGATGGCGAGGTCCGGGTCGAGGTTGCCCGTGGGTTCGTCTGCGATGAGGATGGCGGGGCGCGACACCACGGCGCGGGCGATGCCGACGCGCTGCTGTTCGCCCGTCGAGAGTTCCATGGGGAACCCGCTTTCACGGCCCAGCAGGCCCACCTGGTCCAGCGCTGCGCGCACGCGCTTTTCGATTTCCCGGCGTGGCACGCCATCCACCACCAGCGGCAGTGCGACGTTGTCGAACACCGGGCGGTCGTAAAGCAGCTTGTGGTCCTGGAAGACCATGCCGATGTGGCGGCGGAACGGGGCGACCGCGGCCCGCGCCAGTTCGGAGATTTTCTGGCGACCGACGATGACTTCGCCGCGGGTCGGACGTTCGATGGCGGCGATCAGCTTCAGCAGCGTGCTCTTGCCCGCGCCGCTATGGCCGGTGAGGAACACCATCTCGCCGGGGTTCACGTGGAAGGTGGCATCCACCAGGGCGTCGCGGCCGTTGGCGTAGCGCTTGCCTACGCCTTCGAAGCGGATCATGGGGCCTCCGCAGTGCCGGCGGTGCCGAGCAGCCCATCCACGAAAGCTTCGGCATCGAAGGGCGCGAGGTCGTCGATACCCTCGCCAAGGCCGACGAAGCGCACCGGCAGGCCGAGTTCCTGCGCCAGCGCAAACAGGATGCCGCCCTTGGCGGAGCCATCGAGTTTGGTGAGCACCAGCCCGGTCACACCCAGTGCCGCATGGAAGGTGCGTGCTTGCGAAAGTGCGTTCTGCCCCTGGCTGCCATCCAGCACCAGCAGCACTTCGTGCGGTGCGGTCGGGTCGGCCTTGGCCAGCACGCGCTTCACTTTCTTCAGTTCGTCCATCAAGTGCGTTTGCACGTGCAGGCGGCCGGCCGTGTCTGCCAGCAGCACGTCCATGCCACGCGCCTGCGCCGCGGCGAGGCCGTCGAACACCACGGCGGCCGGGTCCGCGCCGGTGGCCTGCGCCACGCACGGGACGTCGTTGCGGTCCGCCCAGGTTTGCAGCTGTTCCACTGCCGCTGCGCGGAAAGTGTCGCCGGCGGCCAGCATGACCTTGCGGCCTTCGCGCACGTAGCGTCGTGCCAGCTTGCCGATGGTGGTGGTCTTGCCGGAGCCGTTCACGCCCACCACCAGCACCACGTTCGGGCGGCGGGAAGGGTCCAGCACGAGCGGTTGGGCGGTGCCCGACAGCAAGGCCAGCATGCGCACGCGCAGGGCTTGCAGGAGCGCGGCTTCGTCTTTCAGTTCCTGTCGGGCCACTTGCTTGTGCAAGTCGCCGAGCAGGGTCTGGGTGGCGGCCACGCCCACATCGGCGGTGAGCAGGCGGGCTTCCAGTTCTTCCAGCAGTTCGGCATCGATCTTGCGGCCCAGCAGGCCACCGAGAAAGCCGCCGCCCAGCTTGGCGCCCAGCTTGCGGAAGAAACCGCGCACGCCACCGGCTTCCGCTGGCGCGTCTGCGGGGCCCGTAGGGGCGGGTGTTTTCTTGCCGAAACCGAACATGCGCGAATGGTAGCGCATCCGGCCGGCGGCTCGTGTCCTGCCTGAGGCGGAAGCCATGTAACCTTTGCACCCTGACGCCGAACGGCAGGGAGACGGGTGATGCGCGAAGTGACAATCCTGGACGGGGGTACCGGCCGCCAATTGCAGCGGATCGGCGCGCCGTTCCGGCAGCCCGAGTGGTCCGCGCTGGCGCTCATCGAGGGGCCGCAGTTCGTCAGTCAGGTGCATGCCGACTTCATTGCCGCGGGTGCGCAGGGGATTACCACCAACAGCTACGCGCTGGTGCCCTTCCATCTCGGGGCGGAACGCCACGCCGCCAGCGCCGCGGCGCTCGCGGACTTGGCTGGGCGTCTGGCGCGCGAGGCGGTGCAGGGCGCAGCTTCGCCCGTGCTGGTGGGTGGTTCCTTGCCGCCGGTGTGCGGTTCCTACCGTCCCGACCTGTTCGAACTGGCGGCGGCCCGGCCGCTGCTTGAGGTGCTGGTGAAGGCACTTCGTCCGTATGTGGACCATTGGCAGGGCGAGACCCTCAGCGCCATCGCGGAGGCAGAGTTGCTGCGCTCGGTGGTTGGTGATGACGGCAAGCCCGTGTGGATTTCCTTCACTCTCGCGGACGACGCGACGCGCGGCCCCGTGCCGACCCTTCGTTCCGGCGAAACCGTTGAAGATGCCGTGCTGGCCGCGGTGCGGTTGGGTGCCTCGGTGGTGCTGTTCAACTGCAGCCAGCCGGAAGTGATGGGGGCTGCAGTGGACGTGGCGGTGGCGACGCTCGCAAAGGCAGGTGTCTTCGCCCAATCTTCGAAGGAAGCCGGCGTGCGCATCGGCGTCTACGCTAATGCTTTCCCGCCCATGTCCGCCGACGCGGCCGCGAATGAAGGCCTGAGCGACATCCGTGCCGACCTCGACCCGGCGGGTTATCTCGACTGGGCTCGCGACTGGGTGCGCCGCGGGGCGAGCCTGGTGGGCGGTTGCTGCGGCATCGGGCCCGAACACATCGCCGAACTGCGCCGTGCGTTCCCGGCAGCCTGAAGCGCCCGCGGGCCGGCAGTCCGTCCGTATCGTCGGCGGCAGCTGGCGCGGGCGGCGGTTGCCGTTTCCGGCGGTGGAAGGTTTGCGGCCCACCCCGGACCGTTTGCGCGAAACGCTCTTCAACTGGCTGCAGGGCAAGTTGGCCGGCGCTACCGTGCTCGATTTGTTTGCCGGCAGCGGTGCGCTCGGGCTGGAGGCCTTGTCGCGCGGCGCGACGGCCGCCACGCTGGTGGAGCGCCATCCCGCAGCAGTGAAGCAGTTGCGCGAGTCGGTGGCCATGCTGTGCGGGACCGGTGCGGCGCTAGGCGGCGGTGGTGGAGCGGTGTCATCTCCGCGCGCCACCGTGCTGCAGGCCGACGGCTACGTCTACTTGCAGGGCAAGAGCGTGCCCTTCGACGGCGTGTTTCTCGACCCGCCCTTTGCCGACGGACGCGAGGCGGAGTTGTGTAAACTTCTTGCTACCCGCGGTTGGCTCGCCGCAGGCAGTTGGGTTTATCTGGAACGTGCTGCGGCGCGGCCAGCGCCCGAACTGCCACCTGGTTTCGCGCTCTGGCGCGAAGGGCGTGCCGGCGATGTCGGTTGTCAGTTGCTGCGTTGGGAACCGCCCACCCCATGAATCCGAAGCGCTGTGCCCTCTACCCCGGCACCTTCGACCCCATCACCCACGGTCATACGGATCTGGTGCGCCGCGCGGCCACCATTTTCGACCGCGTGGTGGTGGCCATTGCCGCCAACCCGAACAAAGCCCCCATGTTCCCATTGGACAAGCGCGTCGACCTGGTGCGCCGCGTGTGCGACGCGATGGGCATCTCCAACGTGGAAGTCATCGGCTACCGCGGGCTGACGGTGGAAGTGGCGCGAGAACATGGCTGCGGCGTGGTCATGCGCGGCCTGCGCGCCGTGTCCGACTTCGAGTTCGAATTCCAGCTGGCGAACATGTCGCGCCATCTGTCGCGTGAAGTGGAAACGGTGTTCCTGACGCCGCAGGAGCAGTTCAGCTTCATCTCGTCGACGCTGGTGCGCGAAATTGCCGTACTGCGCGGTGACACCAGCCAGTTCGTGCACCCGCTGGTGGATGCGGAGTTGCGCGCCCGCTGCGCCTGAGACTGCGTTTCCTGCGCCTGCTGGTTCCCGCGCCGGCGCATCGCTGGAAGGCTTATTTCTGGCAGGTGGGGCACCAATAGGTGGAGCGCAGCGCCTGCACCCGCTGGCGGATGGGCGTCTCGCAGCGCCGGCAAGGTTCCCCAGCGCGCTCATACACGAACAGCTGCTGCTTGAAATAGCCGGGCTTGCCCTCGGCGTTCACGTAGTCGCGCAGCGTGGTGCCGCCTACCCCGATGGCCTCGCCCAGCACTTCGCGGATGCAGGCCACGATGCGTTCCACTTCGGCACGCTTCAAGCGGCAAGCACCGCGCGCGGGGCTGACGCCGGCACGAAACAGCGATTCGCTGGCGTAGATGTTGCCCACGCCCACCACCACGCTCTGCATCATCAGGAACGGCTTCACGGCAATGCTGCGCGTGCGGCTTTGTGCCCACAGCCAGTCGGCGGTGAAGGCCGGCGAAAGGGGTTCGGGGCCCAGGTGGCGAATGAGCGGGTGTTCTTCCACTGGGCCTTGCACCCAGTGCAGGCTGCCGAAGCGCCGCGGGTCGTTGTAGCGCACTACCTGACCGCGGTCCGTCAGCAGGTCCACGTGGTCGTGCGTCAGTAGTGGAGTGCCGGGTGGCACCACGCGAAAGCTGCCCGACATGCCGAGGTGGGCCAGCAGTGTGCCGCCGGGGCCTGCGATGAGCAGGTACTTTGCCCGCCGCCCGACCGAGTGCAGCGCTTGCCCGCGCAGGGAGGCCTCGAAGCCCGCCGGCAAGGGCCAGCGCAGGCGGCGTTCGCGCACCACCACGTCGACGAGCGTGGCGCCCACCAAGGCGGGCGCAATGCCGCGGCAGGTGGTTTCTACTTCCGGGAGTTCGGGCATGGCGGGATTTTAGCCGCTTGCGCCGTGGCATGATGGAGTTCGCAGACAGGGAGTCGTCCGTGAAGAAAGCAGGGTACGGAGAAGAAGGGAAAGTGCGGTTGGCATTGCTGATCGATGCCGACAACGCCCAGGCATCCGTCATCGATGCCATCCTCGCGGAAGCCGCCAAATTCGGTGAGGCCACCGTGCGGCGCATCTACGGCGACTTCACTTCCCAGGCCAGTGCTTCCTGGAAGAGTGTGCTGCAGAAGCACGCCATCAAGCCCGTGCAGCAGTTCGCCTATTCCACAGGCAAGAACGCCACGGACAGCGCGCTCATCATCGACGCGATGGATCTGTTCTACACCGGCAACTTCGACGGGTTCTGTCTCGTCACGAGCGACAGCGACTTCACCGGGCTTGCCATGCGGCTCCGCGAAGGCGGCTTGCGGGTCATCGGGTTTGGCGAGGACAAGACGCCGGTCGCGTTCCGCAATGCCTGCGACCGGTTCATCCTGACGGAAGTGCTCCGGCCGGCTGCAAAATCGGCTGCGGCGACCATGGTGGCAAATGCATTGAAGAAGGTAGCGGAGCAGACCAAGCAGGCGCCGGCCGCCTCCAAGGCGAAGGTGGCCCCCGCGGCGCCGGCTTCGAAGGCGGTGCCGAAGGTGGCCCCAGTAGTTGCCCCCGCACCGGCCCCGAAAAAGGAATTGCCCAAGGAATTCGTGTTGGAGGCGCTGGAGCAGTCCCTCGACGATTCCGGTTGGGCTTACCTTGGCATTTTCGGGGGGTACCTGAATAAGCTCCAGCCCGATTTCGATTCCCGGGTATACGGCTACAAGAAGCTTTCGGACCTGGTGCGAGCGCGCGCCGATTTGTTCGTTGTAGAGGAGCGGGTGTTCGCCGGGGAAAACGCCAAGCGTCTCTACATCCGCGCGAAAAAGGACTGAAGGCAAGTAGCCCCAAAACAAAAAACCCGCCTTTTGGGCGGGTTTTTCGGCAAGTCGCGAAGAGTCGCGGGCAAGCTTCAGGCATCGCGAAGAATCGCGAGCAAGCTCGCTCCCACGGCTACTTGATCTTCGCTTCCTTGTAGATGACGTGCTTGCGAGCCTTCGGGTCGAACTTGGACACTTCCATCTTTTCCGGATGGAGGCGCTTGTTCTTCGTCGTGGTGTAGAAGTGGCCCGTGCCCGCGGTGGACAGCAGCTTGATCTTGTCACGCATGGCGGCTTACCTCAGACCTTCACGCCGGCGGCGCGGAGATCCGCGACGACAGCCTCGATGCCGCGCTTCTCGACGGTGCGCAGACCGTTCGACGAAACACGCAGCGTGACCCAGCGCTTTTCGGTTTCGAGCCAAAAACGCTGCTCGTGCAGGTTCGGCAGGAAGCGGCGGCGCTTGCGATTGTTGGCGTGGGACACGGTGTTGCCCGTGGCGGGGCGCTTACCGGTCACCTGACAGACTCGGGACATGGTCGATTCCTCGTACCTTGCGCCCACACCAACGGGTGCCGGGCGGCTCAAGAGCCGCGTATTAAGCCAAAAACCGGGGCGGCAAGCAAGCACCGTTTTCAAGCGCCGGCGTGGGGGTGCGGCGTGGTTCCGTCAAGTCGCTGATTTTCTTCGGGTTAAAGGGCGTGTTCCGGGGTTTTTCCGAGGTCGCCCGGGTTCCATGCCGCCTTCTCAAGGGAGCAGTCCGCGCTCCGCGAGGCTGGTGCAGTCCGGGCCCCCCACTATCAAGTGGTCCACCACGCGGATATCCACCAAAGCTAGGGCATCGCGCAGACGCAGCGTGATGGCCTCGTCTGCCCGGCTGGGCTCGGCGACGCCGGACGGGTGGTTGTGGGCGAGGATAACCGCGGCGGCGCGGCGGGCCAGCGCGCTCTTCACCACTTCGCGCGGGTGGACGCTGGCCCCGTCGATGGTTCCCCGGAACAGTTCCTCGAAGGCGATGAGCCGGTGGCGGTTGTCCAAATGCAGGCAGCAGAACACCTCATGTTCGCGGTCACGCAACTGGGCGCGCAGGTAGTCGCGCGCGGCGCGCGGGCTCGCCAGCAGCGGGCCTTCGCGCAGCGCTTCCAACTGGTGGCGTCGCGCCAGTTCCAGCGCTGCCTGCAGGCGCGCGTAGCGGGCCGCCCCGACCCCGGGTTGCGCGCAGAGTGTGTCGCCGGGGGCGGTGAGCACGCCGCGCAGCGACCCGAAGCCCTGCAGCAGTTCGCCGGCCACCGTCAGAACGTGTTTTCCCGGTACGCCCTGGCCCAGCAGCAGCGCGAGCAGTTCCGCTTCGCTCAGCGCAGCGGCGCCCTGCAGCAGCAGCTTTTCGCGAGGGCGCGGACCGGCCGGCCAGGGGCTTGCGGGCAGTAGTGGAGTGGTGCGCGTTGGCATGGCCACAGCATCCGCTCACAGCGACGTCAAACCAACCGCCATTCGCGGCGTATTCATTGCGGAATGCGCGGTTCCGCGAGCGCGACTTTAGTTATCTTCACCTTTTGACCAGATTGGGTCGGGTTAGACTCGGTTTGGCACTTTCCGCGGCGGGGCTTGGCAATGAGTGAGACAGTCGGTTTCCGGCAGATGAAGGATGGGACACGCGAGGACTATCAGCTTCTGCTGCGTCTGGAACACGACTACCTGCAAACTCTGCCGGACCGCCTGATTGCGGGGCTGGAAAAGCTGCGGACGGGCCTCGCCGGTTACCCCATCGATCGCTACACGCATTCCCTGCAGACAGCCACGCGCGCCTGGCGCGACGGGGCGGACGTGGAACTGGTGGTGGCTGCACTGTTGCACGACATCGGCGACGATCTCTCGCCGTACGACCATGCTTCGCTCGCGGCGGCGATTCTCCGTCCGTACGTGCGCCCGGAAGTCACGTGGATCGTCGAGCAGCACGGCCTGTTCCAGTCTTACTACTACGCGCACCACTACGGCCAGAATCGCCATGCTCGCGACCGTTTCCGCGACCACCCGTGGTTCGATGCCTGCGCAGCGTTTTGCGAGCGCTGGGATCAGTCTTCGTTCGACCCGGACTACCCCACGGAACCGCTCTCCACGTTCGAGCCCATGCTTCGCGAGGTCTTCGGGCGTCCGGCACACGACCCGCAGTACGTCGGTGTCGGCGCGCTCTAGGACATCGCCGCCGGTAATGTCCGGCGCACCGAACGCCATTTGCAGTGCCCCCGTCCCGCGGTGACAATCGAACCCATGCAAACGCCCCCTTCTGAATCCGCCTCCCCGGTCCTCCGTCCCCCGCGCGTGCTGGTGGGCGTCAGCGGCGGCATCGCTGCCTACAAGGCGGCGGAACTCGTGCGTCAGTTCGTCACGCGGGGTGCCGAAGTGCAGGTCGTCATGACCGCCGGCGCCCGCGAGTTCATCACGCCGCTCACCTTTCAGGCGCTCTCCGGACGCCCCGTGCGCGACAGCCTGTGGGACGGTGCGGCGGAAGCGGCCATGGGCCATATCGAACTCGCTCGCTGGGCGGATGCCATCGTGGTGGCCCCGGCTACCGCAGACCTCCTCGCCCGCATGGCGCAGGGGCAGGCGGACGACCTGCTCACCACCTTGCTCCTCGCCACGGACCGACCCGTGCATGTGGCGCCTGCCATGAACCGCCTGATGTGGGCGCATGCCGCCACGCAGGACAATGTGGGCCTGCTGCGCTCGCGCGGCGTGCTGGTGCATAGCCCCGCTGAAG
>JBEGRA010000277.1:0-2634 GCA_041180705.1 Pseudomonadota bacterium
ACTCATTCCTGGCGATGCTCACGGTGTCGCTGCTGGGCGGACTGCCACCGCAGACGGCAGTGGACCGCGCGCTGCGCGTGGGCGCGCTGGTGGCCTCGCGCCCCGGCGCCATCCCGGATTACCGTTTGGCAGACCTCGAGGGCTGAAGCGCGCGGTCGACTACCGCGCGCGACACCCTCAGCGTGCTGCCACCTTCAGCAGCAGCACGCCGTGCGCGGGCAACCCTACCGGGTAGCCGTCGCGCAACTGCCCAATGGAACGCTGCCGCCACAGGTCGCGTGCAGCGGCACCTGCGGGCAGGCCAGCGTCGGCCAGGTTCAACTGCCAGGTGCGCCAGTGGTCGCCCAGGTTGAAGATGCCCACCGCTTGGCTGCCATCCGCCAGCGGCTTCACCCACACCTGCCAGCCCTCCTTGTCGTAGGTCCGCACCGCCCCCTTGCCCAGCGGATCCTGGTTCACCGCCAGCACCTCGTCGTTCGTCAGCAGGTTGCGGGTGAACTCGTCCAGAGCCGTCAGGTCGTTGCCCAGCAGCAGCGGCGCCGCCAGCAAGCTCCACAGGCTGAGGTGACTGTACTGCTCGTCGGGCGTCAGGCGGCTCGGGTGCAGGGCACCACCCCAACCCACGCGTCCGACGACCAGCATGTCCGGGTCCGCCCAACCGCCGGGCCCCGTGCTCTTCGTGGCTTCGTTGGCCTTGAAGCCGGTGGCCAACACGCTCGCCCAGGTATCTTCGATGTCGCCCGTGGTGCGCCAGGAGTTGCCGTTCACCGAACGGCCCCACAGCCAGGACTCGCGCGCGCCGTACTGGCAGAGGCTGTAGACGATGTCGCGCGGCTGCACACGCAGCGCCGCGCCCATCAGGCGATACGGCTTCTGGTGCTCTTCCAGCGTCTTTTCGGGCGACATCATTTCTTCGTAGCTGCAGAGGTCGTACTTCAAGTAGTCGACGCCCCAAGCCGCGTAAGTGGCTGCGTCCTGCGCTTCGTGCTGCCAGCTGCCGGTGTAGCGGCCGCAGGTGAGCGGGCCCGGCGAGGAATAGGTGCCGAACTTCAGGCCCAGCGCATGCACATCCGCCGCGAGCGCCGCCATGTCGGGGAACTTCGCATTCGTGCGGATGGTGCCGTCCGGCGCGCGTTCGTCCGCCTGCCAGCCATCGTCGACGTTGATGTACGTCCAACCATGGTCCGCGAGCCCGGAGTCCACCATGGCACGCGCCGTGCGGCGCACGTCTTCCGCTGACACGCCCAGGCCGAACACGTTCCAGCTGTTCCAGCCCATGGGCGGCGTCAGGGCGAGCGTGTCGCCGATGCGCAGTGTCAGTTGCCGCGCCGCGCGGCCGCGGGCGTTGGTGACAGCAAGGTTCACCACGTAATCGCCGGCAGTCTTCACCGAACCGGAAATCACTCCCGTGGCGGCGTCCAGCACGAGGCCTGCGGGCAAACCCTGCGCCTCGAACTTCAACGGGCGCTGGCCAGTGGCCGACACCCGGAAACGGAACGGCGAACCCGGGCGTCCGCCGGCGACCGTGGCGCCCGTGAGGCGCGGCAGCGGCGCAACTGCCGGCGTGAGCAGATACGGCACGCCTTGCGTAACGACCGCTGCAAGACCAGCGCTGGCCTCGGTGTAGCGATACGTCACTTCGATGCCGGCGCGCCCGGGCGTCGTCACCGTCACCGGGGCTTCACCACCCGCGCGCAGCGAAACGGTTTGCTTGCCCTGCTGCAACACCTTGTTCGTGGCGGCGTCGCGGACCGTGAATTCCAGCGTGCCGTCGACGGCCACCGGGAACACGTTGCCCACCTGCATCGTGGATTCCACGCGCCCATCGGGCAGGTAGCGATAAGTGGTGCGGCCGCGTTCCAGACGGATGCCATCCACCTTTTCGGCCAGGCTGAGGAACGGCTGGTACTCGTGGAAACCACCGCCACCCGAACCGTCGTACACGCGAACGGCGATGACGTTGTCCGCGTCCCAGCGAATGAGGCCACTGTCGGCGTCCACGTGGTAATCGCGCTCGGCCTGCCACTTCGTGTCGTAGCCCTTCGGGTCGTCGGGGAAGCGGCCGCTCTGGCCGATCTTCACGCCGTTGAAATAGGTCTCGTCAACGTCATCGATGGCCGAGAGATACACGCGCAGGCGCCCGGTCCACTTCGCGCCGGCCTTCAGCGAGGACGGCAGGACCACGTGCAGGCGGTACCAGGACCAGCCGTTGTAGTTCGGGTAGCCTTGCTGTTCGTAGTTGGTGTGGGTGGAAAGCGTCTTCCAGCTGCTGTCGTCGAAGGCGGTTTCCTTCCAGGCGGGGTTGTCGCCCGTGGAAAACTTCGCCTCGGGCAGGGCCACGGTCACGCGGTCCTGCGGCACCGGGGTGGCGCTGGCGCCTTGCGCGAAGGCGCAGCAAGCGAGAGCGGCGGCGAACAAGCGCGCCATGGAAAGGCGCAAGGCTGGAATGAAGTCCATGGTCATTTCCCCCGAAGGTGCGCGGCAGGGGTTTGACAGTCCGATCCTGCCGCGCGGATACTAAATACGAATTTGCAATCGATTGCAAATTGCCAAGAAAATCAAAGCACACTTGGGGGTAGCGTCATGCATCTGGGTCTCGTCGACTGGGCCATCCTGCTGCTGTATTTCGCGTTC
>JBEGRA010000278.1:0-3881 GCA_041180705.1 Pseudomonadota bacterium
TGGTGCACACCTCTCAGTACGCAGAAGCCCTCGAGGGCTTGAAGGCCATCTTCGGCAGCAAGCCGGTGGACGCGCCTTCCAAGGAAGGGCCGCACATCGGCCCCGTGGTGAACAAGAGCCAGTTCGAGAAGATCCAGGGCCTCATCGCCAAGGGCATCGCGGAAGGCGCGGAAGTGGTCGTGGGCGGCGCTGGCCGCGTCGAAGGCCAGGAGGCCGGCTACTACGTGAAGCCGACCGTGTTCGGCAACGTGAACAACTCCATGACCATCGCGCGCGAGGAAATCTTCGGGCCCGTGCTCGTCGTTATCCCGTACGCGACGCTCGACGAGGCCGTGGCCATCGCCAACGACACGCCTTACGGCCTCGGTGCGTACATCGCCGGTGACCCGAACGTGGCGAAGACCATCGTCCGCAAGCTGCGTGCCGGCACCGTGTTCGTGAACGCGGGTGGCCTCGACATGAACTCGCCGTTCGGCGGCTACAAGCAGTCGGGCAACGGCCGCGAGTTCGGCAAGTTCGGCCTCGAAGAGTTCATGGAGAAGAAGTCGGTCATCGGCGAAGTGCCGGCCTGACCGCTGCCGCGAGCTCCCGCCCAATGAACGCCCGCCCGCGCTGGCTTGCCCCCGACCTCTGGTTTTGGGCAGCCGTGCTGGCGGGCGTTTCCTATTGCGCGCCCGCGTGGTTCGGTTGGCACGGGCCATCCATCGTCGCATGGAAGGGAGCGGGTGTCGGGCTGCTCGCTGCCTTTGCGGCCACAGTGGTCGCTTCACCCAACGCTCGTTGGCTCGCTGCCATCATGGCCTGCGGCGCCATGGGCGACGTCGTGCTCGATGCCGTGTCGATGCAGGCAGGCGCTGCTTGGTTTGCGCTGGGCCACCTTCTGTCCATCCGGTTGTACTGGCGAAACCGGCGTAGCGCGGTGGAAGCCAGCCAACTCGCCCGGTTCCTCCAGGCCTGGCCGTTCTGGTTGGGGGTACCTGCCGCGCTCGCCATAACCGCCCTGCTGGCTCACGGGGACCCACGCGCAGGCGTGGCCATTGGCTACACGCTGCTCGTCGCGCTCATGGCGGCTTTCGCCTGGCATAGCCGCTTTCCCCACCGCCTCGTGGGGCTCGGCGCGTTCCTGTTTCTCGTGAGTGATCTGCTCATCTTCACGCGCACCGCGGGGCCGGCGCCTCTGCGCGAAGTGGCCGGCCTGCTGGTATGGCCGTTATATTTCGGTGGGCAGGCGCTCATCGCACGTGGTGTAGTGCGCGGCCCAAGTCGCTGAGTCACATCGCGCGCAGGCCTTCCGTCACGGGCAAGCGCGCAGCACGCCAACCCGGCAGCAAGCCACCCACCAACCCCAGCAACAGGGCATAAATGACGCCCGTGACCAGCAGCCCCGGGGTAACGCGGAAGGCGAAGGCCACCTGCGTGAACGTGGCGAAGTTCAAGGTGGAGGCCTGATAGCCGTTGAAGACGATGTAGGCCAACACGCCTCCGAGGATGCCGCCCAGCAACCCGAGCACCAGCGCTTCCACGAGTACGGATACAAGCACCGGCATGCCGCTGAAGCCGATGGCTCGCAGCGTGGCGATTTCGCGCGTGCGCGCGGCGACGGCCGAATACATGGTGTTCACGGCAGCGAAAACCGCACCCGCCCCCATCAGCAAGGCAATGGTGAAGCCAAGCGTACTGATGATGACCACCAGAATCTTCGACTGCTCGGCGAGGAATTCCTTTTCGGTACGCACCGTCACGTCGACGCGCGGGTCGCCGGTCAAGGAACGCTTCAGCACGCCCAGCGCCGCCGGGCTTTCCAGCTTCGCACGGACAGACTGCACCGAAGTGCTGCGGCGGTAAGCGGCGGCCACCACCAAGCGGTCTCCCCACACTTCCGATTCCGACACGCTGCCGTCGTCACTGAAAATGCCGACGATGTCCCAACGATGGTTGCCGGAGACAATCTGGCGACCGACCTCGATGCCGTAGAACTGGGTCGCCGCCGCCTTGCCAACGACGACTTCGTTGTGTCCGGCCTCCAACATGCGGCCCTCGACGATGCGGAAGGCGCGGCGCACCTTCGCCGCATTCGGCCCCACACCGCGGAACGGCACATTGCTGCTGGAGCCCTTGGCGCCTTCCTTCTTGGCTGGAAGGTCCAGCACGGTATAAAGCTCGGGCGAGGCGATGGCGCCACCAGCGTCACGGGCAAACCCTGGCGCGTCCGTGATGACTTGCACCTGGTCCTTCGACAATCCGCTGGACAGTTCGTCACCCGAACCACCGCGGATGATGATGACGGCGTCGTCGCGCCCCTTCTGGGCCACGGTCGCCTTGAAACCTTCGCTGATGGACAACAGCGCCACCAGCACCGCCACCACGCCCGCGATGCCGATGATGGCCACCAGCGAGGAGTCGAGGCGTGCGGGAATGTTACGCACGTTCATCCCCACCACGGCACGCAACTGTCGCCACGCTGAACTGCTCATGGACCTTCCCGGTAGTTCACGGCTGCCTCAACCGCGCCGCAGCGCGTCGACGATCTTCAGGCGCATGGCCTGCGCCGCCGGCCAAGCGCCCGCCGCCAGGCCTAGAGCGACCACCCAACCGAGACCCTTCAGCAAGGTGACAGGGTCCACTTCGAAGCCGGGCAGGTAGGCCTTCAGGGCCGTGCCCAACTGCACGCCGAGCAACCAGGCAGCGCCCATGCCCAGCAAGCCACCAATGGCCGTGATGAGCACGCTCTCCGCCAGTACCAGCGTGAGGATGGTCGTGTTGCCGAAGCCCAGCGTTTTCAGCACGCCGATCTCGCTGGTGCGCTCCCGGACGGACTGCGCCATGGTGTTGGCACTGACGAGCAACATGGTGAAGAACACTGCACTGACCACCGCCCCGAGGATGGTACCGATGCTACCGACCTGCTTCATGAAGCCCTGGGCCATGGCACGTTCGGTCTGCGTCTTGGTCTCGGCCGGCGAATTGGCGAACAGCGCATCGATACGACGCCCCACGGCATCCGCCTGAGCCGGGTCTTTCACCTGCACCATGATCCAACCCAAACGGTCGCGCTGTGCATCCGCCAGCGTCTCGTTGAAGTACTCGTAGTGGAACAGGAGCTGGCGAGAATCGCCGTCATCGCGCACATCGAAGATGCCGCGGATGGTGAGGTTCCAGACGTTGGTGCCGTCCTTGCGCCGATAGATGCTGCTCTTCAGCGGCACCACATCGCCCACCTTCCAGCCAAAGGCATTCGCCACGGCACGTCCCACGAGGAACCCGGTGCGGTCTTCCAGAAACGCCTGCCGCTCGCCGCGCGAGAGCAGTATTTCCGGATACATGTCGAGGTATTCCGCAGCGTGCACCGGGAACGTGGGAATTTGCTCGCGGGCGTCCTTCAGATAGCCCCCGATCCAGTTGGCCGAACTCACCCGCTCCACCCCGTCCACGCCTTTCACCCGGTTCAGGTAACTGGCCGGCAGCGGCAGGATGAAGCTGACCTTCTGCTGCACCATGAGGCGGTCGACACCGGCCTGCTGCACGCCTTGGTCGAAGGCGTGGTTCATGGCACCGGCCAGCGCGTACATGAGAAACGCGATGAAGATGGAGCCGATGGTGAAGGTGGTGCGCACGCGCCGACGCCGCAGGCTGGCCCACAGCAAAGGCAGGTAGCGAACCACGTGCGCGAGTTTCATGGCCTAGCGCACTTCCGCCAGCAGCACGCCCTTGTCGAGGTGCAGTTGCCGAGTCGCGCGTTCAGCGGCGCGAGGGTCGTGGGTCACCATCAGGATGGTCTTGCCATGCTCGCGGTTGAGTTCCTGCAGCAAGTCGAGAATCTCGTCACCGGACTTGCGGTCCAAGTCTCCGGTGGGCTCGTCGCACAGCAACAGCGTGGGGTC
>JBEGRA010000279.1:0-2628 GCA_041180705.1 Pseudomonadota bacterium
CGTTCTTCCAGTTGCTCCACCAGGGCAATGCACCTTCCGCCCTGGATGTGCTCGTGCCGGCGCGGTCCAGCGCCGGGCTGCAGCGCAGCGCGGACTATGCCGTGGCCAACGCCATGGCGCAGGTGGAAGCCTTCGCTCGCGGCTACTCGCAGGCAGAAGCCGCGGCGGAACTGCAGGCCCGTGGCCGTAGTGCCGCGGACGTGGCTACGCTGGCTCCTCACAAGGTGCATGCCGGTGGGCGCCCCACCACGGTGCTGGCCTTCCAGCAGCTGGATGCGCCCACGCTGGGTAAGCTCGTGGCGCTCTACGAGCACAAGGTTTATGTCCAGTCTGTTTTGTGGGACCTGAACCCCTTCGACCAGTGGGGCGTGGAGCTGGGCAAGAAAATGGCGGAAGGCCTGGCCCCGGCGGTCGGTGGAGAAGCCCCGGCCAGCCTGCCAGTGCTGGGGTGGCTGAATTCCAGAAGGTAAGAAGTCGGGCCCCAAGAGTCGGGAGCAAGCTCCCTCCCACAATTGGCTGGACGTCGGGAGCAAGCTCCCTCCTACAGCCCCACAGTGAGAACCCCCTCACGGTAGCGGGCGGGGGGCTACGTTATGGTACATGCCGTCCCCCAACGCCCCCTGGGTCGGCTACCTGTGAACTTCTTCCGCCATCATTTCAATCCGCCGCTGGTCCTGCTCGCTGCCATCGAGTTGGCTGCGTTTGCCGTTGCCCCACTGCTCGCTGCGCGCCTCCTCTGGGGCGGCGGCTGGCACGAGGCGCTGGTGGCCGGCTGGCCATTGGTCTCCTACGCACTGCTGAACTCCATCGCCATCGGTGCCACGGGCCTCTATCACCGTCGTCAGCGGAATCGGTTCATCGGCGTCCTGGCGCGGGTGGGCGTGGCCATTGCCGCCGGCTCTGCCGCGGTGGGCCTCTTCTCGTACCTGCTGCCCGATGCCGCTGTGCCGCGCAGCGTACTCCTGACAGCCGGCATTTTCTCCGGCGTGCTGGTGGGCTTCGCACGCTTCGTCTTCGAGCATGTCGTGGACGAAGAGCGTTTCAAAAACCTCGTGCTGGTACTGGGGGCGGGCAACCGCGCCATGAGCCTCGCGCGTCTGCGGCGCCGCTCCGACCAGCGCGGCTACCGCGTACATGGCTACATCCCCATGACTGGCGATGCGGTGGCGGTGCCAACGGAAGAACTGCTCGCAACTCCGGATAATCTGTTGGTCTACTGCCGAGAACACGACATCGATGAGGTCGTCGTGGGTATGGACGACCGCCGCACGGCATTTCCCGTTGGCGACCTGCTGGACTGCCGCCTCGCCGGCATCGGCGTCATCGAACTCATCGATTTCCTCGAACGCGAAACCGGGCGTGTGCGCCTGGACGTGGTGAACCCCAGCTGGATGATCTTCTCCGGCGGCTTTGCACACCACCCGGTCCAGTTGGCCGTGAAGCGCGCGCTGGATATCGGTGCCAGCGTGGTGCTGCTGGCCTTTGCCTGGCCCATCCTGTTGCTGGCCATGCTGGCCATCAAGCTGGAAGACGGGCTGCGTGCACCGGTGTTCTATCGCCAGACTCGTGTCGGACTGGATGGCAAGCCGTTCGACGTGCTGAAGCTTCGCTCCATGCGCACCGACGCCGAGAAGGCAGGCGCGCAGTGGGCAGTGAAGGGCGACCCCCGCGTTACTCGCGTGGGGCATTTCTGCCGCATCACGCGTATCGATGAACTGCCGCAAATCATCAACGTGCTACGCGGCGACATGGCGTTCGTGGGCCCGCGGCCGGAACGCCCGCCTTTCGTAGACCGCCTGTCGGAAATGATCCCGTATTACCGCGAACGTCATTGCATGAAGCCTGGCATTACCGGCTGGGCGCAGCTTTGCTACCCGTATGGCGCTTCGGACCACGACTCCGCGCAAAAACTGGAGTACGACCTCTACTACGTGAAGAACCACAGCTTGCTGTTCGACCTGATGATTCTGATGCAGACGGTTGAAGTGGTGCTGTGGGGCCGGGGACGTTAAGCCGTGAATATCCACGACCTGCCCTCGGTCATTTCATTTTTCTGTGCGGCGCTGCTGTTGTTGCTGGCGCTGGGTTTCGCCGTGCGCGCTCGCTTCGCGACGGACCTCGGCGCAGTGCTGGTGCCTGCGCTTTTCCTGAATGTCATCTGGGCGGGCGTTCTGGCCTGGGACTCCCACACCGGCTGGCTGGCGGCTCCAGGGCATTACTTTCTGGAAATGGCTCGCTACGGTGGTTGGCTGGCCCTGATGTGGGTGGCGTTGCCGCGCGAGAGCAAAGACAGTTGGTTGGAGGCTCTGCCGCGACTGCTGGTAGCAGTATGGACTCTCCTCGTGCTGGTGGGTGCCGCGGTGTCGGCAGCCATCGACGTGGGTCTCATGGCGCGGTGGCCCACGCTGCTGTTTGCGGTTGGCGGGCTCATTTGTGCCTTGCTGGTGCTGGTAAGCGCCGAGCAGGTGGGTCGCAACCGTGGCCCTGCAGCTTACTGGGCGGTGAAGCACGTGCTGACGGCCGTGGGGCTGCTGGCAGGCTACGACGTCGTCATGTTCAGTGCCACGTATGTCCTGTCCGATGTTCCAGTGGCGCTTTGGCAAGGCCGTGGCTTCGCCAATGCCATCG
>JBEGRA010000280.1:0-3283 GCA_041180705.1 Pseudomonadota bacterium
TGGAAGATGGCACCGAACGAAGGCGCGATGAGCACGCGGAAACCATAGTCCGCAATGGCCCACACGGCATGCTCGCGCGAAGACCCGCAGCCGAAGTTCGGGCCGGCCAGCAACACGGTGGCATCGTGATAGCGGGGCTGGTTCAACACGAACTCGGCATTCACGCCCAGCCGCTGCACGCCGTCGTAGTGGTAGCGCCAGGCCGCAAACAAGGCCTGCCCGAGCCCCTGCCGGCTCACGGTCTTCATTTCCCGTGAAGGAATGATGGCGTCGGTATCGATGTTCGCAAGCAGCAGCGGCACCGCTACACCTTCATGGACCGTCAAGGGCTGCACGGCGCTCATGCAAGGCCTCGCGGGTCTGCGAGCACGCCGGCGATGGCGCTGGCCGCTACCGTAGCGGGGCTGGCGACGTGCGTCCGTACGCGTGGGCCTTGGCGGCCTTCGAAGTTGCGGTTGGTGCTGGACACCACCCGCGCACCGGCAGCGAAGCTTTCGCCACCGGCAAAGAAACACAGCGAACAGCCCGGCTCGCGCCATTCGAAACCCGCAGCAACGAACACCTGGTCCAGGCCTTCGGCTTCCGCGGCGCGCTTCACGGCCCCGGAGGCAGGCACGCACAAGGCACGCACATGCGAAGCCACTCGCCGCCCATCAAGCAGGGCTGCCGCCACGCGCAGGTCTTCCATACGCCCATTGGTACAGGAACCGATGAACGCCGCGTCGATGCGTTGCCCGGCCAAGGGAGCCCCGGCCGACAAGCCCATGTAATCCATTGCCTTTGCGGCACGGTCGCGCCGCGCTTCCGGCAGAGAGTGCAAGTGCGGCACGTTGCCATCGACGGGGCTCGCGTGTTCCAGCGCCGTACCCCAGCTCACCATCGGGGCCACGTCGCGGGCATTCAGCCGTATCTCCCGGTCGAACACCGCGGCTTCATCGGTGCCGAGCTGCAGCCAGGCAGCCGCAGCGGCCTCGAAGGCCTCGCCACGCGGCGCCCGCTCGCGACCATGCACATAGGCCACGGTGCGCTCGTCGGGCGCTACCAGCCCGCAGAACGCCGAGAACTCCACGGCCATGTTGCACAGCGTGAAGCGGCCTTCCATCGGCAGCGCACGAATGGCCGGCCCGGCAAACTCGATGGCATGACGGTCGCCACCGGCGCTACCGTGGGTGGCGATGAGGTGCAGTGCGAGGTCTTTGGCGCTGACGCCGGGCGCCAGTTCGCCTTCCACCCACACCCGCATCTGCCGCGGTCGCGCCACACGGAGCATCTCCGTGGCCAGCGCCTGTTCGCAATCGCTGGTACCAATACCCCAGGCCAGCGCACCCAAGGCGCCGAGCGTGCAGGCATGGCTGTCGGGGCAGACGTAGGTGTAGCCGGGCAGCACGAACCCGAGCTCCGCCGCCACCACATGGCTGATGCCCTGCGCGGGGTCGCCGAGGTCGAACAGGCGAATGCCCGCACGACTGGCCGTTTGCCGCATGGCCTGAATGAACTTCTCGCCACCGGGCATGGTGGTGTTGTCGGAGCGGTTCCGGTGCGTGTCCACCACATGGTCCATGGTGGCCAGCACGCGCTGCTTGGCCGGCAAAAGGCGGCCCGCCTCGAGCACACTCGCCAAGGCGATGCTGCCGGTGCGCTCGTGCAGGAAGACGCGGTCCAGGGCAAGCAGCGCCGAGCCGTCCGCAAAGGCGCGAACCGCATGCGCATCCCACAGCTTGTCGAACAGGGTGGCTGGCATCGCCGCGCGTCGTGGCCTCGTTTAAATGTACTAACAATATAACATGCGACCCGGCAAGCGACCACCAGTCGCCAGCGACCAAACGGTGCGCAGCGGCACCGGAAGTTGCTACCCTCGCGTATCGCAAGGAGACCCCCATGCCCCTGTCACCCCGCAAGACCCTGCTCGCCGCGCTGGCTTTCAGCTTGCTCGCTGCCCCTGCCCACGCCGAGCCCGCTACGGCGAAGCGCATCCCCACGCACGAAGACATCTGGTTGCTGAAGCGCGTCGGCGCGCCCGTCGTCAGTCCCGACGGGCAATGGGCAGCCTTCAGCGTCACCGAGCCCGCCTATGACGACAAGCAGTCCAGCGACCTCTGGCTGGTGCGCACGGACGGCACGCAGCCGCCGCGCCGCCTGACGAGCACTCGCGCCGGCGAATCGGGCGTGACCTGGAGCGCGGACAGCCGCCGACTGGCGTTCAGCACCAAGCGCGATGGCGATGATGCCGCGCAGATCTATGTGCTGGACCTCGCGCAGGGCGGCGATGCACAGCGCGTCACCAGCGTGGTCACCGGTGCGCGCGCACCGCAGTTCTCGCCGGATGGCACGCAGTTGCTGTTCATCAGCAGCCCCTATCCCGGCGCGATGAACGACGCCGACAACAAGAAGGCACAGGACGCCGAGAAGGCGCGCAAGTACAACGCACGCGTCTACACGGGCTTCCCGGTCCGCAACTGGGACCGTTGGGTCGACGCGCGTCGTCCGCATGTCTACGTGCAGGCGGTCGACGCCACTGCCACCGCCCGCGACCTGCTCGCCGGCACGAAGCTGGCCGCCTCGCCGGGTTACGGCGGCCGCGGCGGTGATGGTGGCGAGGAAGTGGACGCCACCTGGACGCCGGACGGGAAGGCCGTGGTGTTCGCCGCCAGCGCCGACCGCGACCGTTCGGCCTATGCCTTCACTTCCATGGACCTGTGGCAGGTGCCGACGGCTGGCGGGGAACCGCAGCGCCTGACGGCCGAGGGCGACAACTGGGCGCGACCGCGCTTCACGGCCGACGGCAAGTGGCTGGCCGCGCTCCATGAGCGTCGCAACGGCGACAAGGTCTACGTCGCCACGCGTCTAGCCGCAGTGCCCTGGAGTGCAGCCGGCGGCGACTTCGGCGAGCGGGCCATCATCACCGCCGGCTTCGACCGCGCGGTGTCATCGTTCGCGCTGTCTCCGGACAGCAAGGAAGTGTGGTTCTCTGCCGAAGATACGGGCGGCGAAAACCTCTACGCCGTGCCGCTCGCCGGCGGCAAGGTACGCACCGTGGCCGCTCCGGAACACGGCGTGTACACGAATGTGGCCACGGGCAGCGCCCGCGGCAGCGCCATGGTGGCGGCGTACGAAAGCGCCGTTGCCCCGGCAGAAATCGTGCGCGTAGACGCTGCGAAGGGTACGCACACGGCGCTGACCCACTTCAACGATGCGAAGCTGGCGCAGCTCGACCTGCCGCCTTTGGAGGAGTTCTCGTTCACCAGCAAGCGCGGCGCGAACATCCACAACTTCCTGGTGCGCC
>JBEGRA010000281.1:0-5242 GCA_041180705.1 Pseudomonadota bacterium
GCACCACGTTGAACATCAGGGCCACTGGGCACACCCCCTGCGGGTAGCGTCGGTGGTTCTTTTTTTGTGGCTTTCACCCCGCCAGGAGCGCAAATGCACCCGCAAATGCACGCTTCGAGGCGCATGGTGCTGGCCTACGCAACGTGGCAGGCGGTAGCGGGGGCCTGTGTGGCCTTCGTGCTGTTCTGGTTTGCGCCGCCCCACGGCGGCCTGCGCGGTGCCCTTGCGGCGCTGGCGGGGGCAGCGGTGGTGGCCAGTGGCACGGTGGTGTTCGGGTGGCGTCTGTTTCGCCCCGGCATCGCCCCGGTGCCGCAGTTGGCGCGGGCCTGGTACGCCGCCGAGGTTTTGAAATGGCTTTGGGTCGGCTGCGGTTTGTGGCTGGCTCTCGGGAAGGTGGCGCTGGCCCCCCTGCCGGTCCTGCTGGGCGTCATCGCCGCGCAGATCGGGTTTTGGGTGGGGTTGGCTCGGGTCAAGTGAGGCGCTGATGGCGACCGAAGAAACTGGCGGCGGAATGACCGGCTACATCAAGCATCACCTCCATCACATGGAAGTGAACGGCTTGCATGTGGACAGCATTGCCGTGAAGGTGTTGCTGGCGCTGTTCTTCGTGGTGCTGTTCCTGCGCGTTGCGCGCCGGGCCACGGCCGGCGTGCCGGGCAAGCTGCAGTGCTTCATCGAAATGCTCGTGGAATTCGTCGACCAGATGGTCAAGGAAACCTTCCACGGCCGCGGCAAGCTGGTGGCGCCGCTCGCGCTCACCATCTTCTGCCTCGTGTTCCTCATGAACTTCATGGACATGCTCCCGGTGGACCTGCTCCCGGGCGCGTACCAGGCGCTCAGTGCCCACCCGCACGAGGCCTATCTGCGCATCGTCCCCACGGCAGACCTGAACACCACCCTCGGCATGGCCGTCACGGTGTTCCTGCTCATCCAGTACTACGGCATCAAGCACAAGGGCGTGGTCACGTTCTTCGGTGAATTCCTCACCGCTCCGTTCCACGCGGAAGGCATCGTCGGCAAGATCGCCTGCGCCGTGCCGAACCTGCTGCTGCGCCTCATCGAAGAAGCGGTTCGCCCCGTGTCGCTCAGCCTCCGGTTGTTCGGCAACATGTACGGCGGCGAGCTCATCTTCATCCTCATCGCCTGCATGACTTTGGGCGCCAGCCTGTCGTCGGGCCTCACCTACGTCATGATGCCCGTCCAGTTCGTGGCGGACTTCATCTGGACCGCTTTCCACGTGCTGGTCATCACGCTGCAGGCATTCATCTTCATGATGCTCACCATCGTGTACCTCAGCATGGCGGCCGAGCACCACTAAGCGTTTGTTTTCCCGTTTCCTTTTCCAGACTACTGATCCAACGGAGTAGACCATGGCTATTGAAAATGTCGTCCAGGTTGCGGATGTGATGGGCATGACCGTCATCGCGGCCGGCTTGCTGATCGGTCTCGGCGCCCTCGGCACCGCCATCGGCTTCGCCCTGCTGGGCGGCAAGTTCCTCGAGGGCGCCAGCCGCCAGCCGGAGCTCGCCCCGATGCTGCAGACGAAGATGTTCCTGGTCGCCGGCCTGCTCGACGCGGTGCCCATCATCGGCGTCGCCATCGCGCTGCTGCTGATCTTCGCGAACCCGTTCATCAGCCAGCTGATCGGCTAATAAACCCCACGCGGGTTTGTTCAAGGCGGGCAAGCGGGTCCATATCGGGCCAGCCCCCGCCGCGAACCGGAACGATCGCGGCAGGCAGGGCTTGTCGCGCGTCGTTGCCCACGTCAGGAGCTTTCAGGCATGAATATCGGCATTACGCTGGTCATCCAGGGTCTCGCGTTCTTCGCGGTGGCCTGGCTCGTCATGACGTTCGGTTGGCCGAACATCATGAGCGCCATCGAGGAACGGCAGAAGAAGATCGCCGACGGCCTCGCCGCGGCGGATCGCGGCCAGAAGGACCTCGACGACGCCAAGGCTCAGGCCGCGGAGATCGTCAAGGAAGCGCGTGTGAAGGCGGCCCAGGTCATCGACCAGGCCAACCGCCGTTCCAATGCGCTGGTCGACGAGGCCAAGGGCACCGCCGCCGCTGAAGCGGACCGTGTGGTGGCTGCCGCCCGTGACACCATCGCCATCGACTCGGCCCGCGCCCGCGGCGAGCTGCGCGCCGAAGTGGCTGCGCTGGCCGTCCACGGCGCCAGCCAGCTGCTCGGTCGCGAAGTGAACGCGGCTGCCCACGCCGACCTGCTCGAGCGCCTCGCGGCGCAGATCGAGCAGGGCGCTGCGGCCAAGTAAGGCACCGGGGAAACGTCCATGGCGGAAAAAGCCACCATCGCCCGTCCCTACGCCCGCGCGGCGTTCGAGCACGCCCACTCCCGCGGCCGCCTGGCTGCGTGGTCGGAACTGCTCGGCATCGCAGCGGCCGTGGTCGCGGACGATCGCGTTCAGGCGCTCACCCAGAACCCCACCGTTGCCTCCGGGCAGGTGGCGGAGCTGGTGGTCGGCATTGCCGGCGAGCGTTGCGACGCGGAAGGCCGCAACTTCCTGCTGGTGCTGGCGGCTAACCGTCGGCTCGGGCTGCTGCCGCAGATCATCGAGATCTACGAGCAGCTGCGCAGCGAAGTGGAAAACACCCTGGACGTCCAGGTCACCACGGCCTACGCCCTCAGCGATGCGCAGCGTGCGCGGCTTGCCGCCGCCCTGTCGCGTCGCTTCGGTCGCGAAGTCCGCCTCCACGAAACCGTGGACGCAGGTCTCGTCGGCGGCGCGGTGGTCCGTGCTGGCGACATGGTCATCGATGGCTCGCTGAAGGGCCGCCTGGAGCAGTTGGCAGCGCAGATCGCGGGGTAACCCCGGTCGCAAGCCGCGCCCAGGGCGCTACCGCAGGACACGAGGCTGGCAAGTAGTTGCCAACCGGAAAAGAATTCACGAGGAACCGAACATGTCCATCAAGGCATCCGAAATCAGCGAGCTGATCAAGGCTCGCATCGCCAACTTCGACGCCGGCAGCGAGGCCCGCAACACGGGTACCGTGGTCAGCGTCACCGACGGCATCGTGCGCATCCACGGCCTGGCCGACGTGCGTTACGGCGAAATGATCGAATTCCCGGGCAGCCTGTTCGGCCTCGCGCTGAACCTCGAGCGCGACTCGGTCGGCTGCGTGGTGCTCGGCGAGTACAAGAGCATTTCGGAAGGCACCGCGTGCAAGAGCACCGGCCGCATCCTCGAAGTGCCGGTCGGCCCCGAGCTGCTCGGCCGCGTCGTCGACGCGCTGGGCAACCCCATCGACGGCAAGGGCCCGCTGAACGCGAAGCAGACCGCCCCCATCGAGCGCGTGGCGCCGGGCGTCATCTTCCGCAAGAGCGTGTCGCAGCCGGTGCAGACCGGCCTCAAGGCCATCGACGCGATGGTGCCGGTGGGCCGCGGCCAGCGCGAACTCATCATCGGCGACCGCCAGACCGGCAAGACTGCCGTTGCCATCGACGCCATCATCAACCAGAAGGGCACTGGCGTTAAGTGCATCTACGTCGCCATCGGGCAGAAGCAGAGCTCGATCGCCAACGTGGTGCGCAAGCTCGAAGAGCACGGCGCCCTGGCTCACACCATCATCGTGGCCGCTTCGGCCTCGACGCCTGCCGCCATGCAGTACCTCGCTCCCTACGGCGGTGTCGCCATGGGCGAGTACTTCATGGACAACGGCGAAGACGCCCTCATCGTCTATGACGACCTGTCGAAGCAGGCCGTGGCCTACCGCCAGATCTCGCTGCTGCTGCGCCGCCCGCCGGGCCGCGAAGCCTACCCCGGCGACGTGTTCTACCTCCACTCGCGTCTGCTCGAGCGTTCTGCTCGCGTGAACGAAGAGTACGTGGAGAAGGCCACCAACGGCCGCGTGAAGGGCAAGACGGGTTCGCTGACGGGTCTGCCCATCATCGAAACCCAGGCCGGTGACGTGACCGCGTTCGTGCCGACGAACGTCATCTCCATCACCGACGGCCAGATCTTCCTCGAGACGGACCTCTTCAACTCGGGCGTCCGTCCCGCCATCAACGCCGGCGTTTCCGTGTCGCGCGTGGGTGGTGCCGCCCAGACCAACATCATCAAGAAGTTGGGTGGCGGTGTGCGTCTTGCGCTCGCCCAGTACCGTGAGCTGGCTGCGTTCTCGCAGTTCGCTTCGGACCTCGACGAAGCCACCCGCCGCCAGCTGGAGCGTGGTGCCCGCGTCGTGGAGCTCATGAAGCAGAAGCAGTACGCCCCGCTCTCGGTCTCCGAGATGGCGCTGTCGCTGTACGCCGTGAACGGCGGCTTCTTCGACAAGGTCGACCGCAAGAAGATCGTGGACGCCGAAGCCGGCCTGCTGGCTTTCGCCCGCAACAACTACGCCGAGCTGATGGCTGGCGTGGAAGCCAAGCCCGACCTCTCGAAGGACGTCGACGCCGGCTTCAAGAAGCTCTGCGAGGAGTTCTTCGCCACGGTGTGAACCGGTGCTTTGGTGCGGTCTTCGGACCGCGCCTGACACCCCCACACTGCACAGGAAGCTGAAAGATGGCTGGCGCAAAAGAAATCCGCACCAAGATCGCGAGTATCAAGAGTACTCAGAAGATCACGAAGGCCATGGAAATGGTGGCCGCGAGCAAGATGCGCCGGGCGCAGGAGCGCATGCGCGCTGCCCGTCCGTACGCCGAAAAAATCCGTCGGGTCATCGGCCACATCAGCGCGGCCAGCCCGGACTACCGCCACCCGTTCACCATCGAACGTCCGGTGAAGTCGGTGGGCATGGTCATCATCTCCACCGACCGCGGCCTCTGCGGCGGCCTGAACACCAACCTGTTCAAGTCGGTGCTGGGCCAGCTGCGTGAATACCAGGCGCAGGGTGTGGAAGTGCACCTGACGCTCATCGGCAGCAAGGGTCTGGCGTTCTTCCGCCGCCTGAAGCTGCCGGTCGTCTCCAGCATCACCCACCTGGGTGACCGCCCCCACCTCGCCGATCTCATCGGCACGGTGAAGGTGCAGCTGGACATGTACCTGGAAGGCAAGACGGACCGTCTGTTCCTGGTGCACAACCACTTCGTGAACACGATGAGCCAGAAGGCCGAGTCGCTGCAGTTGCTGCCGGCCATGGTGCAGGACGCCGGCGATCTGCAGGACCGCTGGGACTACATCTACGAGCCGTCGGCAGCCGAGCTGCTCGAGGGCTACATGACCCGCTACATCGAGAGCCAGGTGTACCAGGCCGCCGTCGAAAACGTCGCCTGCGAAATGGCTTC
>JBEGRA010000282.1:0-3008 GCA_041180705.1 Pseudomonadota bacterium
GGCGACGGCGTCGTCGACGCCCGGGTCGCAGTCATAGATGACGGAGATGGCAGCCATGGCGCCATTGTGCAACCGCGGCGGGGGCATATCCACTGGAAGAGTCGCGAGCAAGCTCGCTCCCACAAGCAATCGCTCCCACAGGCAAGCTCGCTCCTACAGGCGCACCAGCAAGGCGATGAAGTCGCGGACGGGCATGGCGGCCAATGCGGCAGGATTTTCGAAGCAGGCCAGCACGCGCCGGGCTTCTTCAGGGCGGAACTGGAATTGCAGTGCTGATGCGAGCGCGGCGAGTGGGACCACATCATCCGGCGCAGAGACGGATGGCGGAACGCACACCGCCAACACCTCGGCCATCAGGGGGCCATCGTGGCCATACCCCGGCGCAGCACGCGAAGCGGCATCGTGCTGCGCGAGCGCTTCGGCAAAGCGATGAACGAAGGCGGTATCGCCATAACTCTGCAGCAACACAGCGATAGCTTGAGCCGCGCTCGCGGGTGTCGCTTCGAAACTGGTACCGGGAATGCGCGCACCGCCCGGCTGACTGTATCCGCGCAAGCTTGAAGGCAGCTCGTTGCCACCGGGGCCGTTCACCGCCTTCAGCATGGCGCCCAAGGCAGCAGCCAAAACCTCGTGCGGCGTAGCCGGCCCGTTCACTGCCGCTTCAGAACGCATCGCCCGGCACGCGCACCCAGCCTTCCATGAGGATGCGCGCACTGCGGCTCATGATGGCCTTCTTCACTTGCCATTCGCCGTCCACCTGCGCTGCTTCCGCGCCTACGCGCAGCGTGCCCGAGGGGTGGCCGAAGCGCACCGAAGTACGGTCACCGCCACCGGCCGCCAAGTTCACCAGCGTGCCCGGCACCGCAGCGGCGGTGCCGATGGCCACGGCGGCCGTGCCCATCATGGCGTGGTGCAACTTGCCCATGGACAGCGCGCGCACCAGCAGGTCGACATCCTTCGCGGCCACCGTCTTGCCACTCGAGGCCTGGTAGTCCTGCGGCGGTGCAACGAAAGCAATCTTCGGCGTGTGCTGCCGGGTAGCTGCCTCGGCCGGATCCTTGATGAGCCCCATGCGCAACGCACCCGCGACACGCATGGCCTCAAATCGCTTCAGCGCCGCCGGGTCCGTGTTGATGGCTTCGCGCAGTTCCTTGCCGGTGTACCCGATATCCGCTGCGTTCACGAACACCGTGGGAATACCGGCGTTGATCATCGTCGCCTTCAGCGTGCCGATGCCCGGCACCTCGAGGTCGTCCACGAGATTGCCAGTGGGGAACATGGCCCCGCCATCGCCCTCTTCCGCCGGGTCCATGAATTCGATGACGATCTCGGCCGCGGGAAACGTCACGCCGTCGAGTTCGAAATCACCGGTCTCCTGCACCTGCCCGGCAGTGATGGGCACGTGCGCGATGATGGTCTTGCCGATGTTCGCCTGCCAGATACGGATGACGGCGACGCCGTCTTGCGGAATGCGCGCCGCATCCACCAGGCCCATGGCGATGGCACAAGGGCCCACCGCCGCGGAAAGGTTGCCGCAGTTGCCGCTCCAGTCCACGAACGACTTGTCGATGGACACCTGCCCGTAGAGATAGTCCACGTCGTGGTCCGGGCGCGTGCTGGCAGAAAGAATGACGCACTTGGACGTGGATGACGTTGCGCCGCCCATGCCGTCGATGTGGGCGGCGTACGGGTCCGGGCTGCCCACCACGCGTTGGAACAGCCGGTCCCGCGCAGCCCCCGGCACCTGCGTGGCAGGGGGCATGTCCTGCAAGCGGAAGAACGTGCCCTTGCTGGTGCCCCCGCGCATGTAGATGGCGGGGATGCGGATTTGCGCAGCGTTAGACATGGTGCTTGGCTCCGAATGGGGCCCGGGAAAACCCGGACCTCAGCCCTTCTGGTTCTGTTCGAGGAAGTCCTGCGCGAAGCGCTGCAGCACGCCGCCCGCTTCGTAGATGGACACCTCTTCCGCCGTATCCAGGCGGCACGTCATGGACACTTCCACGCGTTCGCCGTTGCGGCGATTGATGACCAACGTGAGGTCCTGCCGGGGCTTGCGTTCACCCACCACGTCGAAGGTCTCGGTGCCATCGATGCCCAGCGTCAGGCGGTTCACGCCCGGCTTGAACTCCAGCGGCAACACGCCCATGCCGATGAGGTTCGTGCGGTGGATGCGCTCGAAGCCTTCGGCCGCAATGGCTTCCACGCCTGCCAGACGCACGCCCTTGGCGGCCCAGTCACGCGAAGAGCCCTGCCCATAGTCCGCACCGGCCACGATGATGAGCGGCTGCTTGCGCTCCATGTAGGTTTCGATGGCTTCCCACATGCGCACCACCGTGCCTTCCGGCTCGATGCGCGCCAGCGAGCCCTTCTTCACCTTGCCGTCCACCACCGCCATCTCGTTCATGAGCGTGGGGTTGGCGAACGTGGCGCGCTGCGCCGTCAGGTGGTCGCCGCGATGCGTAGCGTAGGAATTGAAGTCTTCTTCCGGCAGGCCCATCTTCGCGAGATATTCACCCGCCGCGCTGTCGAGCAGGATGGCGTTCGAAGGCGAGAGATGGTCCGTGGTGATGTTGTCCGGCAGCACCGCCAGCGGCCGCATGCCGCGCAGCGTGCGCTCGCCAGCCAACGCACCTTCCCAATAAGGCGGACGCCGAATGTACGTGCTCTGCGGACGCCAGTCGTACAACGGGCTCACCTTCGGGCCCGTATCCACGGCGAAGGTGAACATGGGCTCGTACACCTTGCGGAAGTGTTCAGGCTTCACGCTGCGCGCGATGACGGCATCGATCTCTTCGTCGGATGGCCACAGGTCCTTCAGGCGGATTTCGGCGCCATTGGCATCCACGCCCAGCACATCTTTTTCGATATCGAAACGCACGGTGCCGGCGATGGCATAGGCCACCACCAGCGGCGGCGAGGCCAGGAACGCCTGCTTCGCATACGGGTGAATGCGGCCATCGAAGTTGCGGTTGCCGGAAAGCACCGCCGTGGCGTAAAGGTCGCGCGCG
>JBEGRA010000283.1:0-6596 GCA_041180705.1 Pseudomonadota bacterium
CCAGCTTGCGGCTGGATTCGCTCGAGGCGAACGCGAACGACCAGATTCAGGCGACCGTGGGGCAGGTGAACAGCATCGCCGCGAGCATCGCGCGGCTGAACTCGGATATCGAATTGGCCGCCAATGGCGCCGGCGGGCAACCACCCAACGATCTGCTGGATACGCGCGACCATCTGCTCGACCAGTTGTCTAACCTCGTGGGCATTTCCACCGTGGTGCAGGACAACGGCGCGGTGAATGTGTTCGTCGGCAGCGGCCAGCCACTCGTCATCGGCAACGTGACCAAGACCCTAGGCGTGCGCCCCGCGGAGTTCGACCGCAGCCGCGTGGAGATAGTGCAAGAGACCAATGCCGGGCCGCAGACCATCACCAGTGCCATCGATGGGGGTGAACTGGGGGGCTATCTGCAATTCCGCACGCAAGTGCTGGACCGCGCGCGTGACGTGCTGGGACAGGTGGCGAGCGGCGTGGCGTACGCGGTGAACTCCCGCAACGCTGCGGGGTTGGACCTGACCGGACAACTGGGAGGCGAGGTCTTTGCCATCGCCCCGCCCACTGCGCGCGCCGGCGAGGGCAATACCGGCACCGCTACCATTCAGGTCGCCGTCACGGATGTAGCGGCGGTACGCCCCGAAGAATACGTGCTGCGTTTCGACGGCAGCCAGTGGTCGGCAGTCACGCCTGGCGGCCAGGCCGTGGCACTCGCCGGGAGTGGCACGCCAGCCGATCCTTTCCGTGCCGACGGGCTTTCCTTCGTGATGTCGGGGACTGCCAATGCTGGTGATCGCTTTCTGGTACGTGCCACGCGAGATGCGGCCGTGTCGCTGCGGGCGGCGTTGACGGACCCGCGCGGCGTCGCGGCGGCCGGCCCGATGCGAACGCTCGCCACGGTGGGGAACACGGGGAGTGGCGTCATCTCGGCCGCGTCGGTAGTGGATGCCAGCGACCCTTCGCTGTTATTGCCTGTCACCGTGGCCTTCATATCGCCGAACACCTACACCGTGGACGGCAACGGTCCGTTCACCTACTCGCCCGGGGATGTGCTGAACCATCACGGCTGGACAGTGACCCTGACCGGAACGCCAGCCGCTGGCGATTCGTTCCGTATCGAACGCAACGCCGGCGGGACCGGCGACAACCGCAATGCCTTGCTGGTGGCGGGACTGCAGACCGCCGGCGTGCTGGCCGATGGCTCGGCCTCGGTGAACGATGTGTTCGGTGGTCTCGTGGGCGAGATTGGCACCGTGACGCGCCAGGCCAACATCACGCGTGATGCGCAGGCGGCCATTACCAGTGACGCTCGTGAAGGCGTGCTGGCCAGCAACGGCGTGAACCTCGACGAGGAAGCTGCCGATCTCGTGCGTTGGCAGCAGTCCTACCAGGCCGCCGCGCAAGCGGTTCGCGTGGCGGACGAAGTCTTCCGCACGCTTCTTGCCGCCACGGGACGCTGAGCCATGCGTGTCACCGATTCCAGTTTGCGCGAATCCTTTCTGCGCGTGACACGGCAGCAGCAGACGGCGCTCGCCAAGACGCAGTTGCAAGTGACGAGTGGGCAGCGGTTCACTCGTCCGGCTGAAGACCCGGTGGCGGCAGCGCGTGCGCTGGACATCGAACGCGCACTGGCTGACAACACGCAGTTCGGTACGAACGCCGAAATAGCGCGCAACCGTTTGTCCACTTCGGAGAGTGCGCTGACGCAGGTGGGCAACCTGCTGCAGCGTCTGCGCGAACTGGCGGTGCAGTCCGCCACGGCAACCGAGTCCAATGAATCGCGGCGACAGACGGCGGCTGAAGTGCGGCAGGCTTACGAGCAACTGCTGCAGTTGGCGAACGCCGCGGACGGCAACGGGCAGTATCTGTTCGGTGGCTACAGCGGCAGTTCGCAGCCCTTCGTGCGCGGGGCCGCCGGCGTGAACTACAGCGGAGACCAAGGCCAGCGTGCGCTGCAGGTGGGGCCCGACCGACAAGTGGCAGACGGGACACCTGGCTCGGAGATCTTCCAGCGCATCAAAGACGGCAACGGCGTCTTCTCCGTGCAGGTGGCTTCGGGCAATGGCGGCACCGCCATCGCCGGGACGCGCAGCATCACCGATGCGGCCGCCTACGATGGTGGCACTTACACGGTGCAGTTCACCGGCCCGGGCAACTGGGAGGTGCGCGACGCAGCCAACGCACTGGTGGCGAATGGCGCTTATGTGGAAGGGCAGTCCATTGCCTTCCGCGGCCTGCAGGTGGAAATCAGCGGGACGCCGGTGGCGGGCGACCGCTTCGTGGTGGCCCCTTCGCGCGACAAGGACGTGTTTTCCACGGTCGCCGACATGGTGAAGCTGCTGTCCGATGGCGTGGCGAACCCGGTGGAGAAAGCCGGCTTTTCCAACGGCATGAACGCGTTGCTGGATAATCTGGACCAGTCGCTCGGGCGCGTGCTCGACGTGCGTTCATCCATCGGAGCGCGGCTTGCTGCCCTGGATGCGCAGGATGCGCAGAACGGCGACCTGGTGCTCGAGCTGAAGACCACGCTTTCCACGCTGAAAGACCTCGATTACGCCGAGGCGCTGTCGCGCATGCAGACGCAGCTGAATGGTCTGGAAGCGGCGCAGAAATCCTTCGTGAAACTCCAGGGGCTGTCGCTGTTCGACTACCTTTGAATGGTACGGCTTGCGGCATGCCTTGCCGCTTTCTTGCCGCTGCCCTCAAGTCCCTCCGCCTCCTGACGATAAACCCCCCAAGCGTGGCGCGCAGCATCCCCGGCCGGTAGCCGGGGCCGCCACGAGACGGCAGGAAACCCGCAGTGGTCGACTTGCCGGGGAACGATCAGCAACGAGCAGGAGCAAGCACCATGTCAGGGCAAGTCATCAATACCAACGTGCTGTCGCTGAATGCGCAGCGCAACCTGTCGACCTCGCAGTCCAGCCTGGCGACGGCGCTCCAGCGCCTGTCTTCGGGTCTCCGCATCAACAGCGCGAAGGACGACGCGGCCGGTATGGCCATCTCGGAGCGCTTCACCACGCAGATCCGCGGCCTGAACCAGGCAGTCCGCAACGCCAACGACGGCATCTCGCTGGCGCAGACCGCTGAAGGCGCGCTGGGCGAAATCACCAACAACCTCCAGCGCATCCGCGAGCTGGCCGTGCAGTCTGCCAACGCCACGAACAGCGCTTCGGACCGTTCGGCTCTCGACTCGGAAGTGCAGCAGCGCCTCGCGGAAATCGACCGCGTCGCTTCGCAGACCACGTTCAACAACCAGAAGATCCTCGATGGTTCCTTCGGTAACGCGGTCTTCCAAGTGGGCGCCAATGTCGGCGAGACCATCTCGGTCGGCCTGTCCACTTCGACCCGTACCACGGCCATCGGCAAGACTGCCGACTACGTGAACGGCACCACCGCTTACAGCAGTTCCTCGGCGCTGGGTGCCCAGGGCACCGGCGTGGTCGCCGGCACGGCACTGTCCGCCGGTGCCATGACCATCGCGGTGGGCACGGGCGCCGCCGTCTCGGTGGGCGCTTCCACGGACCTGTCGTCGGGCACCGGCAACGCTGGCCGCACCGCGGGTTCTGCCTACAGCAAGGTGCAGGCCATCAACGCCGCCGGCGTCACGGGTCTCACGGCAGTGGCAGACACCACGGTCACCGCGTCGTTCAGCAGCGTGACCACTTCCGATACGGCCTACAGCCTCAGCATCAACGGCCAGGCCATCTACAGCTCGTACGATGCCTCGTCCGCTGGTGCGCTCGACGGCTCGGCCATTGCCACGGCCATCAACGCCAACGCGTCGACGACCGGCGTGACCGCCAGCTTCGACAGCACCACCTCGCGTGTGACGTTGAACGCAGCAGACGGCCGCAACATCGCCATCAGCCAGACCACCACCGGTGAAACCGGCACGGGCCTGGGTGCGCTGGCCGGCACCAACAACGCCAACAACACCACGACGGGTAGCCTGGCCACGGCCACTTCCGGCACGGCGGTTGCCAAGACTTTCGGCGGCACCATCCGCCTGACGGCCTCGGAACAGATCGTGACGGGTGGTACTCCGACCAACATCGGCTACACCGCCGCCTCGTTGGCCCTGGGTTCTTCGGCGCTGAACACGGTGTCGGTGACCACGGTGGCGAATGCGAACACCGCCATCGGTCGCATCGACGCCGCGCTCACGGCCGTGAACAGCCTGCGCAGCAACTTCGGTGCCATCCAGAACCGCTTCGAGTCGACCATCGCCAACCTGTCGACGGTCAACGAGAACCTGACGGCTTCGCGCAGCCGCATCCAGGACGCCGACTTCGCGGCCGAAACGGCTTCGATGACGCGGGCCCAGATCCTCCAGCAGGCGGGTGTGGCCATCCTGGCGCAGGCGAACGCGGTGCCGCAGAACGTACTCGGCCTCCTGCGCTAAACGCAGGCCAAGGCCAGAGGTTCCCGCGCAAGAGGTGCGGGGCAGGGGCGCGGTGTTCCTCACGGGATACCGCGCCCGGATGCGTAGACGCCCGGCGTGCAGGAGGTGTCGGGCAAGGTTCCAGCGGGAACTCGCAGTCGAGTGGGACACAAGGAACATGCCTAACATCACTTTCCTGGACCGTGTCGGCCTCTTGCGCCCCGTCCGCGGAACGGGTGCTGAAACGCGCTATCCGGCGCCTCAGGGCGGCAATCCCTTGCCGTCTGGCGGCAAGGCCTTGCCGACAACGGAAGCACCACGCGAGGTGCCTGGCGCAGCAGCGCTGCCCTCTCTCGATGGCATCGTGCAAAACCTCAATCAGTTCATGACCGCCAATCGCCGCGATCTGGTATTTCGCGTCGATGAAGGGAGCGGAAGGCTGGTCATCACTGTCATGAACCCGGAAACCGGCGAAGTGGTGCGGCAAATTCCGCCGGATGAACTGCTTTCCGTGGCCAAGACCATGCGGGAGGCTGGCTTTCTGCTGGATGCGCGGGCCTGAGGCCCGTTGTTGGCACGGGACTTGCTGCATTCACGGTTATCGTTTCAGGAGTTCCCATGGGCGCCATCGTCACCAACGGTCTTGGTTCCGGGCTGGATATCAATGGTCTGGTGACGCAGTTGGTCCAGGCCGAGGGGGCTCCGCGCCAGACCTCGCTCGCCCGCAAGGAATCCACGCTGCAGGCGCGGCTATCCGCGTTCGGATCTTTTCGTGCGGCGGCGGAAAAATTTCGCAGCGCTGTCGCGAGGCTGAAGGACACCAGCAGCTTCCAGGCACGCAAAGCCACCAGCGGTGATACCACCCTGTTCACGGCATCCGCCGCCACTACGGCCAGCGAAGGCAGTTATGCCGTGGAAGTAGTGCGGCTGGCGCAGCAACACAAACTCGCCAGTGCCCCTGTCGCTGCCTCGACCACCGTGGTGGGCACTGGCACTCTGACGCTGACGGTTGGGACCACTTCGGCCAATCTGGTCATCGACTCCAGCAATCAGACGCTAGCCGGCATCCGCGATGCCATCAACGGCATGACGAACAATCCGGGCGTACAGGCCACCATCATCACCGCTACCGATGGTGCACGGCTCGTACTCACGGCGACCTCTACCGGCAGCGCGAACGCCATCAAAGTGACGCAGACCGGCGGTAACGGCGGATTGGCTGCATTGGCCTATGACCCTGCCAATAGCATCACGGCGCTTACCCAATTGCAGGCGGCACAGAGCAGTCGCGCCCTCATCAACGGCTATTCGGTGGAGTCCGCCACCAACACGGTGTCTGGCGCCCTGGAAGGCGTCACCTTGACGTTGGCGGCGGCTTCCACGCCGGGCGAAACAGAAACGCTCACGGTGGAGTTGGACAAGGCCGGCACGCGTTCGGCGGTGACTGACTTCGTGGCCGCCTACAACCAGTTGTCTGCTTCGCTCAAGGGCGCTGGTGCCTACGATGCCACGACGAAGCGGGGCGGCCCTTTGCTTGGCGATTCCACGCTGCGTGACTTCAGCGCGGCCGTGCGTCGCGAACTCGGCAGCGTTGCCGGCAAAGACGGCGATACGTTCCGGCGCCTGGCTGAAGTGGGTGTCACCGTGCAGTTGGATGGCACGATGGCCGTCGACAGCACGAAGCTGGATGCGGCGCTGGCCAACGACTTCGACGCCGTGGGCAAGGTATTCGCCAGCGATGGCGGCTATGCGCGTCGCCTTGATGGTCTGCTCGAGCGCTATGTCGGAACCACCGGGCTCATCGAGACCCGCACGCAAGGCTTGCAGTCCAGCCTCAAAGATATCGACGCCCAGCGCACGGCACTTCAGGCCCGCCTGACCGGCGTGGAAGCGCGCTTGCGCAAACAATACAACGCGCTGGACGGTGTTCTGGCGCAGATGAAGCAGACCAGCAACTACCTCTCGCAGCAGCTCGCCAGCCTTGGGCGATGAGTCATTCTTTTGCCGCTTGCCGCTGTTCACTTGTGGCGCCGCGTGCCGATGAATGGGCCATCGCGGCGGTGTGGTTGCCGCCCTCAGGAGGTTTTCACTGATGAGCCCCACCCAGAGTGCCTTGCGGCAATATCAGGCGGTCGGTGCGCATTCCCAGGTCAATGCGGCAGACCCGCACCGTCTGGTGCAGTTGGTGTTGGAAGCAGCGCTGGAGCGAATTGCGCTCGCTCGC
>JBEGRA010000284.1:0-4077 GCA_041180705.1 Pseudomonadota bacterium
TCCGGCGCGCGCCAACGCACCTTGCGAGCGAACTCGTCGTAGTCCGCTTGCCAGCTCTCGCCATTCACGTCCGTAGCGCTTTCAAGCGCCCCGAGTGAATCGCGCCAGACCAAACGCGTGGACTGGCCTGCGGCATCGGTATTGACGACGGGCGCCACGCAACGCGCACCGAAATCTTGCCGGACCGTACGCACCGGCATCCCGGCAGGAGACAGGGTGGTGCTGTTGCGGTTGCCGCAGGCATCGAAAGTCCAGGCGAGTCCGCGCAGCAGGCTGCCGTCCGGCGCCAGTTCACGCGTACCGACTACACGGCAGGCGACGCTATCCACGTCCTGTTCAATGACTTGAACCAGACGCGAGCCATCGGGAGCCGTACGCGTCCGTTCTTCACGCACTGGAAGCCGCAAGCACCAGCCACCCGGCTCATGTTGGTAGCGACGCGTGACGGCGTAGCGATTGACTTCGCCGAAGCCCGGCGAAAGGGTGTCGAGGTCCGACACTTCCACGGACTGCTGCAACAGACCGCCGTAGGCGTCACGCCCATACGTCTGCAAGGTCGAGCGTTGCGGAGCGCCGGCACGCAGGCCACCCAGCACGAAATCCTGTCGCCTTGTCTGCTGCAATTGGGGCCAGCGCCGAATTTCGGTGCCGGCGCCGTTCTGCGTAACGGCGTAAGCCAAGTCTTCCTGGAGAACCGGCTGGCCGGCTTGGCTGGTGACCTTCCGGCTGGCGAGAAAGCCGCGCAACGGAAAGGCCTGATGGAACTGCTCCCGCAACAGGGTGCCGTGACGCTCGTCCAGTTGTTCGCGCCAGGCAGGCCCCAGCCATTCGCGACGCAACGCATCGCGACGTGCATCTCCGTAACGAAAGCGCACGGTCGCATGCGTGCCGAGCCCGTCCTCCACCTCTTGCCGACACACCGGGTTGCCGGCAGGCGCCGCACGCAACACGGACCCGACACCCGCGACCACCACGGGCGCAGCTTCCAGCCCGGCCGCAGCAACACACGGCCCGCTATCGGCGAATGCCCACGTGATCGCAGCGCCGCCGCCTTCCGCAACAGTGGCAATGCGCGGTTGACCGGGCCCCGCACGCTTCACCAGGTGCCAGCCAAGATCGCGTGCGGCAATGCCGAACAGGTCCGGCGTGCCATCACCATCGATGTCACCCACGCGATAGGCACTGCCCATCACTTCGCTGCCAGGCACCGCCACCGCCGTGGACGACAGCAGGGCTTCGCGGCCACGCTGGCCGTTGTAGAGCACCCAGTTGTCGGTACGTGCGTCCAACAAGTCCGCAGCACCATCCCCATCAAGATCGATGATGAGCGCCGCGGACGTCGGCGCCGGTGCAGGCTGGGCTACCGCGAACGCCAAGCCCGTATAGGCGCGCGTCCGCCACGCACCACTGGCCTGACGAAACAACACATCCTGATAACCGTCACCGTTGAAATCGCCAACGCGTGGCGGCTCCGCGCCGTCTGCCTCGCCGAGATCTGCCACCCACTGCGCCACGGGTGCATCCACGGTTCCGCGCATGACCAGAGCGCGCAGCACCGGTGTACCCGTGACGGTAGCCGTGGATTGAATGGAGGAAAGCGTGGAGAGCGAATAGCCAAAGGCAGTGCCGGTCATGGCAGTCGTGGACGACACCGGCACGGTGCAGGCGAGCAAGTCCGCGCGACCATCCGCGTCGAAATCCACGGCACCGATTTCCGATTGCCGCGCGGTCAAGCCATTACCCGCACAGAAAGCCTGGCCGGTAGGCACAGTCCACAAGGGCAAGGGAACCGCACCTGGCCGAACACCGTCATGCAGACGCACCATGACGCGTGCAGGAGCGTTCGTGGCGTAAAGCAAGTCGTCGCGCCCATCCCCGTTCACGTCCACGGCCGTGGCCCTTTGGCCAATGCTGTCCGCCGCATAACCCGTATCCACCGCAGCTTCCAGCCCGGCGCCGGTACTGCGGATCCACCACCAGCGCGCCGTGCCATTCACGGCCATCACGGGCACCAATAAGTCTTTGCGCCCATCAGCGTCCCAGTCGATGACCACGGCGCGGTAAGACTGCGAATTCGGCACGGTGGTGGTGACGCGCGGACCGAAGCCCGAGGGCTGGGCCGGATCCGCCAGACGAAATGACCAATAGCCCGTGACGGCCGTGGGGGTCACGAAGTCGTCGCGACCATCCCCGTTCAAATCGGCCAGAACGCTGGTGTCGCCCTGCGGGTAACCGGAAAGGTCGCCCGGTTGCTGCAAGCCCGCCACCGCCACCGTTCCAGGCGTGATGAACGCACGCAAGGGCTCGCGGCAGCGCGTCGGCCCGCATTCGGTCACGCGCCAGGCGGCGGGTGCGGTCTCGGAGGCCAGCAACCACTGCCGAACGATCACGCCATCGTGTCGATGCTCGACTCGCGCCAAACGCTGCCACGACACGACAAGCGTGCCCGCCTGCCACCCGGCCTCGGCCGGCTGCGGCGCCGTTTCGTAGACGAAGCGCACGGTGTGGTGTGCAGGCTCGCCATTGCCGGCCGCGGCGTAGCTGATCTCCAGCGGACGGTAGCCATACTGGCTGCCGTAAACCCCCTGCGCCACGGGCGCCGGCCCCGCGTCTTCCTGGTACTGCACGCGCAGCGTGTTACCCGCGCGGTCGCGGCGCGACGACAAGGCCCAGACGCGCACCGTCTGACCACTGGCGTCTTCGATGCGGCTGTCGGCCGTGCCGCCATACGTGAGCACCGTGCCGTCCGGCTGCTCCACCGTGAACCAGGCCGGACCATTGCCCGCCACGCCTTGCGAGGTGACGCGCAGGAAGCTCTCGGACTCCGTCTGGTAAACCGTGCCGGCGGCGCCCTGCACGCCGGCCACGCGACGCAGCCGCAAGCCATCGAGGCAATAGCGGTCTCCCGCTTCACCGCTCGTGAAAGTGACGGGCGCTGGCGCACCATCCTGTCCGGTAGTTCGCGCGCAGCGCGTGATGCCCGACAGGCCGAGCAAGTCCCAGCCCTGCCCCAGCAAGCCGCCGCGCCGCGCAGAAGACCACTCCATGGCCAACTGCGGCACGACGCCACCGGGCCCGGGCGTCAACACCAACGGCACGCGCAAGTGCGCAGAGCCGTCTGCCGCTACCCGTGCCTCACCGGGTGTGGCACCGGATTCAAGCCCGGCGCGAACTCCACCAGACCACGCCAGAACCAAACCGATTCCTGCCGCGACGACTGCGCGACGCATCCCTTCCCTGAGTTGCATGTTGGGCCACCTCCCTGTGGCATTGGCTTCCGTTGCGAGTGCCGAACCAGGGCGGCGGCAAGCCCCCGCCCGGCACAGGCAAAGTGCATCACGGAGGAAGCGGGAGGTGTGCGCGCATATCGACTGCGTATCGCGCAATAGGCGCGCAGTCGTTGCAGCGTCAGTGGACTATCGAGGCAAGTCGCCTGAATTTGCGGTGGAAGCCTTGGCAGGGGGGCAACCGTCGCAGCCGCAGGCATCGGCTGCGACGCGCCAACCGAAACGCACCTGCCAACGCAGGCGCCAGGTGGTCGGCAGCAAACGCCAAAGTGCGTACACGCTGCTGCCCGCCACGAGCAGCGCGACCAGCAGCCACTCGACCCACAGCGGCATGGTGCTCACCCCAGCCAGGCCAACGCCACGCGGTACGTGACGAAGGAAGCCAGATACGCAAGACCGAAGAGATACGCCGTCATCACCAACGGCCAGCGCCAGCCATTGGTCTCGCGCCGCACCACGGCCAGGGTGGACAAGCACTGCGGCGCAAACACGTACCAGACCAGCAGCGACAAGGCCGTGGGCAAGCCCCAGTCCGCCGCGATGAGAGGCACCAACGCGGCCCCCGTATCATCGCCGGTGGCTGCGAGCGCGTAGACGGTTCCGAGCGCGCTGACCGCGACTTCACGCGCCGCCAACCCCGGCACCAGCGCGACGCTGATCTGCCAGTTGAAGCCGATGGGGGCGAACACGACGGCCAGCGCAGCGCCCAGCTTGCCGGCCCAACTGTATTCGATGGCAGGCCCGGTGGCACCGAGCGGTGGCGCCGGGAAACTGCTGAGGAACCACAGCA
>JBEGRA010000285.1:0-4819 GCA_041180705.1 Pseudomonadota bacterium
AACGAAAACCAGATGATTGCCGCTGTCGGCGGAATCGCCAGCGAGGGCGATACGCCGCCGAAAACGGTTGGAATGCGGCACAAGACGGCAGCTCCCAAGCGAAAAAACGCCTCACGCAAGCCACGTTGAGCGACGCCTCATGCAGTGCAGAAAAAGTATTTTCACAATTGGATAAATTTTCGGTATCGTAAATACTTCAGGGACGATGCGTCCCTTCTTTCCGTGTAGCAGGTCCTTGTCAGCGGCCGTCACTGGAGTCAACGATGCCCCGTCTCCTTCGCCATTTCCGCCACCTTCCCTGGGTTGCCGCCGGCCTGCTTGCTTTCAGTCTGCCGGTCCAAGCCGAACCCACTGCCCCGGCGGCACGCCCGCTCGAGCGCGCCGACCTCGAGGCCTGGCTCGACGGACTGGTGCCGGCGACGCTTGCCAAGGACGACATCGCCGGCGCCGTAGTCACCGTGGTGAAAGACGGTCAGGTGCTGCTCCAGAAGGGCTATGGCTATTCGGATGTCGCCAAGCGCACGCCAGTCGACCCGGAAAACACCCTCTTCCGTCCGGGTTCCGTCTCGAAGCTCTTCACGTGGACCGCCGTGATGCAATTGGTCGAGGCCGGCAAGATCGACCTCGACGCCGATGTGAATCGCTATCTGGACTTCAAATTGCCAGAGCGCGCGGATGGCCCCATCACGATGCGCAACGTGATGACGCACACCACCGGCTTCGAAGAGCGCGTCAAGGAATTGATCGTCAGCGACCCGAAGTACCTGCGCTCGCTGGGCGCCTATGTTTCGGAGTACTCACCGAACCGCATTTTCAAGGCAGGCAGCACCCCGGCGTATTCCAACTACGCGACGGCGTTGGCGGGCCGCATCATCGAGCGGGTGTCCGGTGAAAGCTTCGATGACTACATCGAGCGTCACATCTTCGCGCCGGCCGGAATGCAGCACGCCAGCTTCCGTCAGCCCTTGCCCGCCACATTGCAGCCCCTGATGTCGCAAGGCTATGCCCTGGCTTCCGAACAGCCCAAGCCATACGAAATCGTTACCGGCGCGCCCGCCGGCAGCCTGGCTGCCAGCGGTGCCGACATGGCCCGTTTCATGATTGCGCAGTTGGCCTCCCGCGACGGCGGTACTCCAGCGCTGTTCTCCGCGGCAACGGCGAAGCAGATGCACGAAACCCGCGCGGCCTACGGTGTCGGTCCGCTGAACCGCATGATGCTGGGTTTCTACGAGACGAACTACAACGGCCGTCGCGTCATTGCGCACGGTGGCGACACGCAGTTCTTCCACAGCGAACTCCACCTCATGCTGGACGAGAAAGTCGGCATGTTCATTTCGGTGAACAGTGCCGGCGGTAGTCGCTCGCGACTCCGGTCCGACTTCTACGAAGGTTTCATGGACCGCTATTTTCCGGCAGCCAACACGGCCCCGGTCGTGGCGACTGTTCCGGCCGATGTAGCGAAGCAGCACGCACAATTGGCCGCCGGTACATACGAAACCTCACGCCGACCGGACACCTCTTACCTGAAGGTGCTGTCGCTCATTGGTCCCGCCAAACTCGTCGCCAATGCCGACGGCAGCCTCACCGGCGGACTCATCCCCGGGCCCAACGGCAAGCCGCGTCGCTATGTCGAAGTCAGCCCGTTCGTCTGGCAAGACCCGGTCAGCCGTTGGCGGCTCGCTGCAACAGTGGAAAACGGCAAGGTGACCCGTTTCACCACGGAAGAAGTCTCCGCCATCATGGTCTGGGACCGCTACCCCGCCAACCGCGATCCGGTTTGGTTGCTGCCAGCAGTCATCGCGGCGGTAGTCGCCACGCTGGGCACCGCTTTGCTTTGGCCCGTCGCCGCATGGTCGCGTCGTCGCCATGGCGTCCAGTTGCCACTGCAAGACGCCGCACTTCGTGCCCACCGAGTTTCGCGCTGGGCAACCTTGGCACTGGTGGTCCCCACCGCGGCCTGGATCATTTTCGTATTGTTGGCAGCTACCGGCGAAAACCTGCTGAATGGTAGCTTCGACGCGTTGGTAGTAGCCATTGAAGTGGCGTCCATCGTGGGGTATGTCGGAGGAACCTTGGCGTTGCTTTGGGCTACCCGCCAGGCTTGGCGCCTCGGCCGGCCTTGGGCTGCCCGCCTATGGACGCTGGTTCTGGCACTCTCCGGTTTGGTTCTCCTTTGGACCGCCTACACGCATCACTTCATGAACTTCCAGTTGCACTACTGAAAGCCGCGGAGCCACCCCGATGATCAGTTCCCCCCTGCGTCGCATCATCGCAGCGCTACTTGGTGTCACTTTGCCATTGGCGGCCGCCGCGGCGGGCGCGGGCGTGGATTATTCGACCGTGCTGCGGAACGGAACCATCTACGATGGCAGCGGCACCAAGCCCTTCGTCGGTGATGTAGCCCTGCAAGGGGATCGCATCGTCTATGTCGGACCGAAAGCTCCCGGCAAGGGGGCTGTGGAGTTCGACGCTACCGGCAAGGCGGTGGCACCGGGCTTCATCAACATGCTCGCACACCCGGAAGAGTCGCTGCTCATCGACAAGCGCGCGCTCAGCGACCTTCGTCAGGGGGTGACGCTGGAGGTGATGGGCGAGATGTCCATGGGCCCGCTGAACGATGCCATGAAGGCGGACTTCCTGAGGCAAGCCGACGCCTCGGTGAAGTCCGTGGACTGGACGACTCTTGGCGAGTACCTGGAGAAACTGGAACGCAGCGGCATCTCGCCGAACATTGCTTCTTTCGTGGGCGCAGGCACCGTGCGCACCCATGTGCTGGGTGAGGACAATATTCAGCCGGATGCCACGCAACTGGCCAAGATGCGCCAACTCGTACGTGAAGCCATGGAAGATGGCGCACTCGGCGTTACCACGGCACTTATCTACAACCCCAACACCTACGCGAAGACTCCGGAACTCGTGTCGCTGGCGCAGGAATCAGGCGCTTGCGGCGGCATGTACATCGCCCACATGCGCAGCGAAGGCGACCGCCTGCTCGAAGCCATCGACGAGACCATCCAGATCGCACGCGAGTCCGGTGCGCCCGCCGAGATTTACCACCTGAAGGTAGCGGGCAAGCAGAACTGGAACAAGCTCGACGCCGTCATCGCCAAAGTGGAGGCAGCGCGCGCCAGTGGCATCCGAATTACGGCCGACATGTATCTCTACCCGGCCGGCGCCACGGGACTGGACGCTGCCATGCCAGCCTGGGTTCAGGAAGGTGGGTATGCCAAGTGGGCGGAACGGCTGAAGGACCCCGCCATCCGAGCCCGCGTGGCAGCCGAAATGGACGCGTCCAATTCCCCATGGGAAAACCTTTATCGCGCTGCCGGCCCGGAAGGCATGCTGTTACTCGCATTCAAGAACCCGGCGCTCCGCCAATACACCGGCAAGACCTTGGCGGAAGTCGCCAAGCTGCGCGGCACTACTCCCGCGGAAACCGCCATGCAACTGGTGGTGGAAGACGGCACGCGCGTCGGTGTGGCGTATTTCCTGATGTCGGAAGACAACCTGAGGCGGCAGGTGGCCCTGCCTTGGCTCAGTTTCGGCTCCGACGCCGGCGCACCTGCACCGGAGGGCGTATTCCTGCAATACGCCGAGCACCCGCGCGCCTATGGCAACTTCACGCGTGTGCTCGCCAAGTACGTGCGTGAGGAAAAAGTCATTCCGCTGGAAGAAGCGGTTCGAAAGCTCACCTCGCTCCCGGCGAAGGTGCTGTCGCTGACGGACCGTGGGCGCTTGGCAGCGGGACAGTTCGCGGACGTGGTGGTATTCGACCCTGCCACCGTGCAAGACCACGCCACCTTCGACCAACCCCACCAGTTATCAACCGGGGTCACGGACGTCTGGATCAACGGTGTGCGGGCACTGCAGAACAGCGAAGCCACCCGTTTGCCGAGCGGTCGCGTTGTCCGGGGCCGCGCTTGGCGCGGGGCCCCGGGAGGCGGATGCCGCAGCGCGAGCAAGGACTGGACCTGGGAGCGTTAGTCTTCCAGCCATTCCGTCAAGCTGGCCACTGCAGCTCCAGTCGTTCGCCTGCGGCCAGCGCGTTCCATCGTTCGCCCAGCATCACGGCCTCGCTGAACAGCTGTTCCGCCGCGGCCGTGGAAATGATTGGCGGCGCAACCCCGCGCCGTTCGGCCGCCAGCGCGGCGCCATAAGCAAACATCTCGACGTCGAGACTGCCAGTCCATAGTTGCGCCTGAAGCGACTCGACGACGGCCTCCGCCTGCACCGCCTCCTCACTGCACAGGCGCTGTCGCTCGTCATGCGTCAGTTGCGCGGCGAACGCCGGGTCCAGGCCACCGTTCACCAAACCGATGAACCCCCCCACAAACCCCATTCGAGTCTCGACAAGGTAATGCAGCAAGTCGTGCGGCAGAATCCGTTGGCGAGGCTGCATCACGGTAGCGACCGAACCATCCGCGCGCACGAAATCTAGTCGGTCGTACTTTCCGCCCGCCGCCAATTTCGTGGCCAGCAGTTTCACAGCACGGTCCACGGTCTGCCGGGGAAGCGGTAGATGACAGGCGTACACGTGCCGTCCGTGATGACCGATACCTGAATCGCATAGCCGGCACCGGGCACCAATCCGGCAGCGGACAACCACGCGTCGTCCAGCGTGCTGCGGGGCCCTTCGAACAACACCGCCACGTCCTCGGCGTGGTACCACGCCGGTGCTTGAAAGCCCGACGGCAACGACAGGGCAAACTCCACGCGCACATTGCCGCCCTCGGGAGCGACATTCATCACACGCGCAAAACCGGAAGCCGTCGTGTAACGGCAGGGCCCGCCTACGATGAACTCTTCTCGCGACACTGTC
>JBEGRA010000286.1:0-3273 GCA_041180705.1 Pseudomonadota bacterium
ACTCCTCCCGCTGAATGGTGAAACCTTCCCCGGCTGCCATCTCTACCGTTCGCATCCCTCCGATGTGGCGCGGGTCGAACACCTCACCTTCGTCTGCACCGAAAAGCAGGAAGACGCCGGCCCCAACAACCCGTGGATGGACCCCGTGGAAGCCCACGCCACCATGGATGCGCTCTTCGCAGGCTGCATGCGCGGGCGAACGCTTTATGTGGTGCCCTACTGCATGGGCCCCATCGACTCCCCCTATTCACGCTGCGGCGTCGAAATCACGGACTCGGCCTACGTCGTCATCAACATGCGCCTCATGACGCGCATGGGTGCAGCAGCGCTCGAGCGCATTGCCAGCGACGGCACTTACGTGAAGGGCCTGCACTCCACGGGCGAACTCGACCCGAACCGCCGCTTCATCATGCACTTCCCGGAAACGCTCACCATCAAGAGCTATGGTTCGGGCTATGGCGGCAATGCGCTGCTGGGCAAGAAGTGCCATGCGCTGCGCATCGCCAGCCATCAGGCGCGGCGTGAAGGCTGGCTTGCCGAACACATGCTCATCCTCGGGCTGGAAAGCCCGGCCGGCGAAACGCACTACATTGCCGCCGCTTTTCCTTCTGCCTGCGGCAAGACCAATCTCGCCATGCTCATTCCGCCCGACGCTTTCCCGGGCTGGAAGGTGTGGACGGTGGGCGACGACATCGCCTGGCTGCACCCCGGGCCGGACGGGCGTCTCTACGCCATCAACCCGGAGGCGGGCTACTTCGGCGTGGTGCCGGGCACTGCGCCGGCGAGCAACCGCAACGCCTACGAAATGATTCGCCGCGACACGCTGTTCACCAACGTGGCCCTGACGGCGGATGGCGAGCCGTGGTGGGAAGGCCGCCCGGACGGCAAGCCAGTCACGGACTGGCAGGGCCGCCCTTACGACGACCACGGCGACCCGAAGAAGAACCCCGCCGCCCATCCGAATTCGCGTTTCACCGTGTCTGCCAAGGCGAACCCCTGGTTCAGCCCGGCGGCGGAAGCCCCCGGTGGCGTGCCCATCTCCGCCATCGTGTTCGGTGGCCGTCGCCGCGAACTGGCGCCGCTGGTCTATGAAGCGCGCGACTGGCAGCACGGCGTGCTGGTCGGTGCCGGCGTCGCCAGCGAAACCACGGCCGCCGCCACCGGCGCCGTGGGCGTGGTGCGCCGCGACCCCATGGCCATGAAGCCCTTCGCGGGCTATCACTTCGGCGACTACTGGCAGCACTGGCTGGACATGGGCTCTCGTCTCGCGAACCCGCCCCGCGTGTTCCACGTGAACTGGTTCCGCCAGAACGCTGCGGGCAAGTTCCTGTGGCCGGGTTTCGGCGACAACCTGCGCGTGCTGAAGTGGATGGTGGACCGCGTCGCGGGCCGCGCTGGCGCCACCGAGGCGGCCATCGGCCACCTGCCGCGCCCGGAAGACCTCGACCTCACCGGTCTCGATCTGCCCAGCGAGACGCTCGGCGAACTGCTGGCCGTGGACCACGCCGCGTGGGTGAAGGAACTGGCGGAAGTGGAGAACTACCTGAAGGAGTTCGCGCCGCGCACCCCGGCCACGCTGCACGTGGAACTGGGGAAGACGCTGGGCAAGCTGGGCTGAGTACTGCCAGCCTGAAGGCGTCGGGAGTCGTTAGACGCCCGACGCGAGTTCAGCGGCCCCACGGCCGGGGCCCTATTCCTCGCAGCTGTATTCCAGCGTTTGGGGCCCGCCCATCTCCGGGCTCTGCCCCAGGCCAATGACGCCGCGGCCCTGCAGCACCAGGCTGTCGCGCCGCACGAACAGCTCCGGACCACCCGCCGGCACCACGAAGCAGCCATTGGTGCTCTGGTCCGTCAACACGAAGCGGCTGCGGGCGAGTTCGATGCGCGCATGCAGACGCGACACGAGGTTGCCCTTCAGCACCAGGTCGTTGTCTTCCGCGCGCCCCACGGTCACCGCCGCCTGGCGGGCATCCACCAGGTATTCGCGGCCATTGGCGTGGAGCACCAAACGCGACGGCGAATGCCGCACGGCGGGCGTAAGCACCAGCGGCCGCAGCATGCTCGTGACGTCTTCCTGCTCTTCCTGCCAGAACACCTCGTAGACCATCACTTCCGCCGAAGCGCCCTTGATGGCAGTGAGGTCCACCTGCCGCACGGCAGCGCGCCAGTCGTGGCCCAGCTGCGCCACCATGGCGGCCGTGGTGATGATCTGGCCGGGCTTGGCCTGGCTCGTCATGCGGTTCGCCGTGGCCACCGCCGCGCCGAAAACATCGCGATGTTCGACCACCACGGGGCCGAAATGGCAACCAATGCGAATGGCGATTTGCCCGTCCGGCATGGACAGCAAAGGTTGTTCACCGATGGAGTGCTGCATCTCGGCAGCCGCGGACAAGGCATCGTCCGCGCTGGCAAACGTGGCCATCACCTCGTCGCCCATGGTCTTGATGACGGTGCCGCGGAATTCTTCGGTGGCCTGACGCATCAGCCGAATGCAGAGCCCCACGGTTTCGCTGGCACGCTTGTCGCCCAGCTGCTCGTATAGCCGCGTACTGCCGACCACGTCGGCAAAGACAATTGCCAGTTCCCGTTCAACGCCCATTGGCGAGATTATAAGGACTTGTCATAACACCCATCCAGTAGAATTCCGCGAACCGTCCCTCCGGAGCCCGCCATGTCCCGCCTCTCCCGCCTCCCGGCCCTCGTCGCCGCCGTCACCGTCCTCGCCAGCCTCTCCGCCCCGAACCCGGCGAACGCGAGCCCGGCGACCAAAGCCGCCGCGGCCCAGCCCGCCCCGTGGACGAAGGATGACCTGCAGGCGGCCAAGATGCTCCGCGACCGCCTCGCGAAGGGCTCGGAGGCCTTTCCCTTCGTGCGTGACCTGACCACGGAAGTCGGCCCGCGCTCCGCCGGTTCCGCCGGCGATGCCGCCGCCGTGAGCTGGGCCCGAGCGAGGCTGGAAGCGCTGGGGTTCGACCGCGTCTACACGCAGGAAGTGAACGTGCCGCACTGGGACCGGGGCGAGTTGGAGGTGCGTACGGAGGCGCCCTTCCCGCAGCGACTGGTGGCTGCTTCGCTCGGCGGCAGCATCGGCACGGCGCAGGAAGGCCTGCACGGCGAAGTGGTGCGTTTCGACAGCCTGGAAGCCCTGAAGGCTGCCCCGGATACTGCGGTGGCGGGGCGCATCGTGTTTCTGGACCAGACCATGCTCCGCGACCGTGAAGGCAAGGGCTACGGCCCGACGGTGCGTGGCCGTGCCGATGGTGCGAGCCTCGC